>JANPNP010000112.1:0-2526 GCA_031427535.1 Bdellovibrionales bacterium
AGCTAAACCAAATTGAATTGAAAGCTATGACGCAAATGCAACGGCTGCAAATGGCAGAGTCAAATGAACAGGCATCGAAAATGATAAAAGATAGTACGTCGGAAATGAGCCTCTGACAAAACACTAAACCTGCAGCGATGCGGGTTTTTTGCATTTTGGCCATCCTATATCGGCGCATCGATACATTTGTTGCCACTCAAACATTTGCCAGGACCGCAATCACAGCCTCTCGTCATCAAGTCGCCACATGAGCCCTTTCGATGGTAGTAACTACAGTCGGCAGTGCACGTTGAAGTGTACTGTTTTACTTTCCCGCCAGCTGCTGAACAAAACATTTGATACTGATCGAATTCCATCTGGGCAGGTTCAAGGATTTTTTCAGTATTCGGTGCTAGCCGAATAACTGAACTCGAAAAATGTAGCCCGATCAAAAATGTGGTGGTATCGACTCCTATCAAGCTGACAAAGTTAAATTCAGAGTTTGTAAGCAAAAAACATGAAATAAATGCCTTAACCAATAATGTGACTTCTAAAATTAAAGCCTGGGCAACCGGGCTTTTTTTATTTGGATTTACAGAGGACTTACGGAAGTTTGATCCGAAATTTATCAGATCCCAGAAAAAAAACCACCGTGATATTCAGTGGTTAATCGGTAGGGAGTGCAGGTTAGTTGAGACCAACACTGTAGACTGTTTGAATAATTCTAATTAATTTTGCGGCGGCTAGTGCAGACGCCCATTGCAGTTGCCGTACAGGTCATTGGGTCATCTGTTATCATTGTTGGTGTTTTATCGCATTTTGCGCTAGCAGCGAGGGACGCTTCAGTCGCTTTTGTTTCCACAGTAGCTTGTTTTGGCGGCGATAATTTTTCGCAAGCTGCCCATAAACTTTGAAGCGCATCTTTAGCACTTCGTTTTCTGAGGTTTCGCTCGAAGCTTGGAAATAGGCCTTCAGTATCGGATCCGTACGCCACAATGTTTCCAGTTTTGTGAACAATGAGTTCCACCTACAATTACATAGCCTCGCTGGAGGTATCAACTTACTAAATGAGCTGCAGGCCGAGCCGTGTCTAATTGAATGCCTTCAAATTTTTCAGCTTTAGCTAAATCCTCGCAATAATTCATTAGCAACGAACCATAGCCACTCTTTTTATATTCTGGCGCCACGTCAAATTGACCTACATAGGCTGTGTTTCTCATGGTAAAATAATTTTCTTTTGAAAAAAGGATGGTGGCGATAATTTCGTTATTAAGCTCAAGAACAAAGGCTCGACCTTTTTGAATTCGTTTACGAGTGGTCTCTTCATCTTGATATGTGGCTGTGTAATTTAAACCTTGATCGGACAATTCTCTGTAGGCCTCATTGACCAACTTTCTCAGATTAGACATATCCTCATCGATCGACTTTCGTAAAAGAATTTTTTGACCTAAGTGACTTATGCTTTTCATCATTGTCTATTTTTTACGAAGCCTTTTTCAAAATCGCATTTGGCTTAACTGATACAGACAATTTTAAATTTTCTTTACTCACTTGATCTTGCAGTACAACTTGAACAACTAACTCTGGCAGTAAACCAATTTTTTTACCAATACCCATTGCACGGCGAATTGTTGGAGATTTACGACTACTTTCTAAATCATTCAAGCTTTGCTTTGATAACCCTAGCATTTTAGCAAACTCGACTTGAGTCATTTCTTCGCCCAAACGATGAGCTTTCAATAACCTTGCAAAGGTTAAAGGTCCGAACTCATTTTCAATTTCTTTAATTCCAACTTTTTTAGTACTCATGTTTATTTACCTCTTCAATAATAACTAAGTTAATAGTGCCATCATGTTCTTCTGTATAAATAGCCCGGTAAGCTTTGTTTAGACGTATTGATCTTTGTCCGAGCCGATCACCCTTGAGTGGTTCATCATGATAGCCAGGAAGTTTTCGAATCTCACGCAGCCCTTTAAGCTCGACTGATTGAGCCCACGCCAACAGCTTAGTAACTACATGCTGCGGTAATTTCTTTAAGCTTTTGTGGACTTTATCAAAGATCACTTTATCCATATTCAAAAAGTACTCTAAATTGGCGTACTTTGCAAGAAAATAGTCCTGTCTCAATTAATTTACTTATTTATAAGCAATCGATAAAATAGTTTTAACCAAGCTAAGTATTTGAATTTGTTATATTTTTTAGTTTACATTGTAAGCCTTTGCCGCCATTTGTAGTAATTTGATATCGCGAGCTTATTCGCTTTGCAATAAGCTTGGATTCCTTCGGGGTAAATTTTTGATTGCTCTAGATGGTTGCGCCAGTATTCTATTTTGACTTGGTTTAGTTTTTTCACGCTGACTCCTTTTCGTTGAAGTCAGTTTGACTATATTTTTATGCGCGCTCAAACAGGGCTGATGGATCGCTTACAGAATTGATTGTAAAACTTCCCCCCGCCTCTTGAATTGATTTTCTTGCATGGTAGATCCCCAAGCCATTCCCATTCTCTTTTCCAACGGTAAAGCCCTTCTGGCCAATTTGCGATAGG
>JANPNP010000113.1:0-2809 GCA_031427535.1 Bdellovibrionales bacterium
TTTCGCTCATCACCAAGCTGTCGAAAAGACGCTCCTGGCTTGGTGTTGCCGCGGCGAACATATCCTGCAATACCAGCTCCGGGGACAAGCGCGCGCCCAGCTTGGCCAGTGCCCCACGGGTCTTTTCAATGCCTAAGGATTTAACCCCGTCTGGATATAAATCATCTAAATTAAATTCGATCGCTTTTTCTTGCAATTTATCGCAAAGAAAAAAGTAGGATTCAAATGTTCGAAGATCGCGCATCTCGGGAAGTTGAGTTTCTAGGCTTAAGACGACATCCCGCAAATTTTGACGGTCAATGCTGGCTTTTTGCAACATTACCTCAGGTGTATCTAGATTGATGATGGCATTTGTTAGCGACGTAAAAGTTACGATGCTTGCAAAAAGTAATGCTTTCATAAATTTCCTTCCTTTTTCAGGTTCGTGTAGATGGGTTCTGGTCGTATTAAATCTTTATATTTTTCAGCGAAGTCTTCGGCGTCGATGAACTCATAACCTAACTTTTTTATTTCAGTCACTAGATAAACCAGCTCTGCGGGATCACCAAAGTAAGAACCCCTGCCACCAGAGTTGTAATCATTGAACAAAAAAGGGTGGTAAAAGAATGAAGCCCAAGCGTCTCTGATAACAAGATTACGTTTGGCATCGGCAACGATCTCAATAACAGTTCTTGGTATTAACACATGAGCATTTTCGAAGGGTTGCGAATTTCCTAGGTTTTCTGGTAAGAGCCGTTGGCCGTGAATATCTCCGTAAATTTCATAAGGGAAAGCTTGGCCGTTCCATTTAGATGCCGTGGGTTTAATTTGAATTTGTGAAAGTTCGGCAATTCTTTTTTTATGTGTATCAGTATTTAGATCAGTAAACCAATACGCAGGATTGTTATCCATTGGCTTATTTTTATATTCAAAATTATAATAAATTGAGCGACCGATATTCCAAGGAAATACGCGGCCAAATAAATAATAATCTAAAGTTGAGGCTTGGTAATGTGGAGTTAACCAGATTTTTGGCTGTACTCCAATTTTTGTGAGCTCGTTAAAACCGTCGTAAAGTCTATTTAAAACCCACGGGACACTGTCTTTTGCAACTGCTGAGTTATTTACCGCATCCCAGAATTCAAAGTCAGCACCGCTAATTCCGTCATGAGGATTCTTAGTGCGACCATATTGATGAGTCACCCCGTGCCAAATGAACCTTCCGTTCAGCCGTTTAACTTCATTTATCCATGCCACAAACTCTGGAACATGGGACGCTCCGACAAATTCTTCATTGTCTTTGCGGTCATACAACTTAAAGGGGTCAAAGAAAAACGGAATTATTGAGATATGGATTGGCACTTTATTTTCAGCCAAAATATTTGTAAAAAGATAAAGCAAGTTCAAAGGTACAAGTGGATGAACATCTTCAATGCGGAGCAAGGCTTTTTTGTTTTTGTGTCTTGGGGGCAAGTTTAGTATGTCGAAAAGAAGGTCAGAAAAAATTAAATAGCGATCTGCCTCGTGCATGAAACTAAACGGCACATCAGCAAAATAAAAATGATTTTTATTGCGAAGCACATAAGGTAGCATGTCATTGGTGCCATTGTGAGTTGCTGTTGATAAAATTTCTGTCCCAATTTTTTCAAAAGGCACGACGCTATTAATCGGCTCTAATGCAGCGATCTCAAATCCTGCCATAAACTCGGTGGGGTTGGTTTTACTCCACCCACCGTATTTGTAAAATCTTTCACCCTTATAGTTTATCCACTTATAGAACGTAGGCTTAAGCTCGTAATCCAAAGTTGTCGTGTTCAGTTTTGTGAGTTGGTTGTACTTAAATCCAAATATTCTATCAATCGGAAGCTTCCAAATATTGTAGCCAAGCCAAGCTACATTTTGCTTTGTATTTTCGAAATCAACCATGAAGTCTGGGGGGATCGGGTTATTAAAGTAAGATCCAATGTAGATGGTTGCTCTACAAGTTGCTATGTCACCTTTTTGATATGTTTCAATTGGTGCAATAATTTGTTGTAGCTCTGGAAAATGCCCTAGTAGGTTTTGTGCGAACAAAGCATAGGTGCGCCCGATCCAGTAGCCTTCGGGCCCATGGTCATAATAAAGTCTTACGCATTCTTTCGCATTTGCCAGTGACGAAAACAGAATTATCAGGATGATTGTGCTGAATTTTTTCATACAGACCTTTCAAGGTTTTCCGTTAAAATGCCAAAGTCGCTTGGTAGCTCGTGAGTTGTCTTAACCCACTTAGGGCGTTCGCCCGATTTTTGAAATTTACGGTAAGTGCGTACTGCGTGAAGTGCAGCCATACAGTTGATGTAATTGGCCAGCAGCCACCGAATGGGTATGGTTGGGGTCGTGTGAAAACCGTTAAGATTGCCGACCAAGCGAAAACGCTGCGCTAATTTAAACATCAAAGCGGTAAAATTAATAAGGAACAGTGACTGCAAAAAAGAAGACTGGCTGATGTAACTTGGCCATTTGCCCGTAATTAAGTACGAAATCGCAATTCCGATAAACAGTGCATAACTCATTAGTAGGACCGGTGCATTTACTAGTCCGCGTCTATCACGCCATAGAAAATAGTTTTCGAAAAAGCTTTTCCCCCATTTTAAATTTTTGTAACCCTGTAAACTTATACCAAGTGTCCAGCGCGTTTTTTGACGGATAGAAGTGCGTACGTTTGATGGGAAGTATTCTCTGGTAGCTATGTAATCTTTTGTTTTACCAAGCCGGCGGTAGAAACATAAAAAAGCGCTCGAATAACCTAATCTGTGGGCCATGATACCTAAGTGGTAGTCCTCGGTTAAGG
>JANPNP010000114.1:0-5105 GCA_031427535.1 Bdellovibrionales bacterium
TTTCTTCACGATGAAGAATCCATGCTTGATTGATGTCTGTAAAATTTAAAAACTGCTTCGTTTTCATTCGTGATTTCCTGATTTTCCTAGCCAGCTCTCGATTTCTTCTAGCGAATTACTCCAGGCAAAGCCTTCCTCAAATTTTTCTAACATGCATTTTCCCTTTTCAACAGAGAATTTAGCCACTTGTTTTGCAAGTTCAATGTTTCCGCTATCTGTCAGCAACTCAATTTGCAGTAAAATTTCATTTAAAATAAATTCGTGGCCATCATGGTCGGAAACAAATTTAGATCCATGGTCAGAAACGTGTATGGCATAATCTAAAACCGTGGTCACGCTATTGATATCAGCGATTGGTTTCTTAAACGCCAATGAAATTGAAAGTATTTTATTTAAAACCTCATCGTGCTCTGAACGTACTGCTAAAATGCTTGCAAGTTTATCAATGCCAAGGCTTGGTAGCTGGCTGGTGAATTCTTCAATTCCAAAGATGCGTACGGGATCACTATTTCGATTTACATATCTTGATTTTTCTGACGGCATATTAGTCCCTGACTTTATTTTTTATTTGGTTTCTTAGCTGTGATTTTTTTAGTAAGTTTATCAAAATCACTCGTCGACTGGCTTGCGTCAATCTGACGGAGATTCAATTCAAATTTTTCAAATTATTTTTCGGAGTGATCAAGCGCCATTTGATGTGATATTTTCCCAGCATGAGTTAAAATATTTTCTTCATTAAACTGTAAAAAACTATCTAATTTTTTTATCCAATCAATCATGTTCATGGATTGTCGTTTTTCAGCTCGCCGTTCTGCAAAATCCAAATACATGACCACAATACGATTAAGTTCTGTAAGTTCTTTTAGATAATTTTTTGCAACAGAAACATCAGGCTTGCGAATTGCTCCATTCGGTGAATTCTTCCAAGCCGTTAGGCCCATATTCTTTTTCGAAGCATCTGCACGCGAATGAATAACTTCGGCTGCAGTTTGGCCATGAATTGCCCAATGAAGTTTATTCTGAACAGTGGCATAAATGTCTGTAATTTTTTGGTAGAACCTTCGCTCGGAAGTCCGAATATCACGAATACGAAGAAGCAGTTCATCAAAATAATCTTGGCCAAAAGATTTACCACTTTTTAGCCGTTCGTCATCCATAACAAAACCTTTGACCAAGAACTCATTCAGTTGTGCCGTGGCCCATTGTCTGAACTGAGTACCACGGAGGCTTCTAACTCGGTAACCTACGGCTAAGATAGCTTCAAGGTTATAGTGCTTAAGGCTTCGACTGATCTTCCGTTTTCCCTCGTTTCGAACTTGTAAGTATTCCTTACAAGTTGAATCTTCGGACAGCTCAGCTTCTTCGTAAATTGATTTTAAATGCAGAGTAATATTTTGCGGCGTTGTCTGAAAAAGTTCTGCGATTGAGGCTTGCGTGAGCCAAACGTTTTGGTTTTCAAACTTGACTTGGATTCTTGTTTGTCCGTCAGCGGATTGAAAAAGGATTATTTTCGGATTTTGCTATTTTTTCGTTCATAAAACTTTCTTTTTAATTATTACAAATTATTTTCAATTTTCCAAAAAACCGGACACATTCAAGAATAGTCATTCCGAGCTTACCCAACTACTTGTAGCTTAAACGTAAGCGCTTCACAATCCTTTCAATTACCCACAAAATTTAAACCAATTTTAACTCCTATATTTAATTCTCCAAGTTTTTTTAACCCGCGCCACAGAATTTGATTTCCCGGCGGCGGGTCAGACGAGCGCGCAAGGTAGCCACCAAGTCTAGCAACCTTTAAAATGTAATCTGAAAGGATTTTTTTTCGTCTTCGGTCAACCTGCGGAAATAGATGATCTAGAATTTTGATTTCTTCTTCTGTTAAAGCAAGACTTGCGGGCGCTGTCTGTATCTCACGATTCATCATCGTCATCCAAAAAACTCGCCAGCCTAGTATGCAGTAAATCGATATAAGCCTTGTTATTCGCCCGTATTCTCGCAATTTTAAATCTTCGGCCCTGCAACCAGACTTCAAAATTTTAAAAAAGGTTTTATCAGCCAGCGAGGTTGATACACTTCTAAAGTCGGCAAATAGCGTGAACCATCGTTTTTATTATGTTTGGGCTTTTGCGCTGATGACTGGAATGAGATCTGGCGAAATGTATGCCCATAAGTGGAAACTTGAAAGATATGTTAAGTGAACTTAGAGCAAAAAAAGATCCAAGTGAATTTGTCTTGCCGAGGTTGATGGAGTGGACGCATGGCGATCAGGCCAAAGTGATTCGGGATTTTTGCCAAGCGACTGGAATTACCTCGATTAAGTTTCACGATCCAAGGGCAACCTTTATTACCAATATGCTGGCTCAAGGGGTTCCGTTAGTTAAAGTCATGGCCATCGTTGGTCATAAGAAGATGGAGACAACGGATGTTTATTTGAGGCTGGCAGGGGTCGATATTAAGGGGGCTACTGAGGCTTTGGGCTATTCGACGCCAAAAGAGGCAGATCAGGAGAACGTCATTTCAGTAAATTTCGGAAAGCGGTGAATTTCAAGATGACAGATGATGACAAGCAGACTACGATTCTGAGTATTAACAAGGGGTTACGACGCGAGCGTCAGTCACCCCAAATTTGAATGAGTGCCTAATTTGGTAATGCGTGATGATCCTTCTTTTATTTCTGAAACACTTATTGCGACGTTGTCCGGTGATGCGGAGTTTGCGTTTCTTGTAGGGTCTGTGGGAACTGATCGATTTCAGCCTGACAGCGACATCGATATCGCTGTTTTTTGGAAAAGTTCTTTTGATTTGGAAAAGGCCGCTGATTATACCCGTCTTTTAGAAAAAAAGTTTAGCCGGGATGTAGACTTGGTTTCCATAAATTCGGTTGATGTTATCTTCGCGCGCCAGGTTTTAGAAAAAGGCAGACTTTTATTTAGCAATTCTGATGGAATACTGCTGAGCTGGAAAATGAAGACGTTATCCGAGTACCCCGATTTCAAACATTCACGTAAGATCATTGAAGATAATATATTAAATAGGAAAAAATATGTCTGACATGGACGTTGTTCTATCGAAAATTAACGTTATAAAAAACTGCATGATGGCTTTGGAAAAGGCTGGTCTTAAAGAAAAAGATCCTGAGTTTCTGTTATCCATTTACGAGCTTAATCTACAACGGGCAATTCAGGCATGTATTGATTTAGCTAATGCTGTAATTGCTAAGGAAGGTCTAGGTTTACCAAATACCTACAGACAAGCTTTCGAAATTTTAAATAAGCATCAGGTAATTGAAGCAGCACTTATGACTAAAATGATCTCGATGGTAGGATTTAGAAATATTTCGGTACATGACTACGGCCAAATTAAACCCGAGATCGTTCACTCGATCGTCAAGAATCACATTGAAGACTTCGCTCAGTATTACACCATCATATTGAACCGCGCAAAGGGCTGGTAAATCCTTATTCCAGAAATTAAAATCATTTTAGAAAAATATCCAAAATTGCTTTACGGTCTATCGTGGGTTTTAAATCTTTTAGCTATCTCTTATTTTGGCTATGTTACTTGGTTAGCTTCCATCGATTTTGGCAGCTTCTCATCTAAGATTTTTGGTATTCCAATCTTACTAATATTATTAGTAATCGCTTATTTAACTGGGGTAACCTCTGAAAGAGTTGGACAAGGTGGCCGCCTTCCAATTAAAATAGTTACCAGACTTTCTGAAAAATTAACAGGCAAGTCACCCCAGCAATGGGCGCAGCCCGTAAGTCTGATCATTCCTAAAAACGAACTTCGCCCGCACATCTGACTTTTAAAAAGATCTGCTAATGTTTCTTCAAGTAAAAAAGAGTATCAAAAAACGGCTGGCCGCTGCTTAAAAAGCATTCTATTGATGACTGGCATGCATATAAAGTGATTGGATAAAGAAAGTTATGAATACGAAGAAAATCTTATTTATTGTGGGTGCCTTTTTAACTTTATATTTTACGATTTTACTTAACCAAAAAGCTCATGACAAAAATCTAAAACTTGAAAACTTAAAGTCTAAGCCTACGCAGATCCGCAAGCTCAATCCGGATTTAAATGCAGCAGCTAAAATATTACAGAAATCAGGCCCGAGTTTAGCGTCCCTAGCGTTGCACCATAAGCCTAGCTCATCTCACGACACATCTGCCACTGCTGAAAAAATTGAGAACTCTCAAGAAGAAGTGGTTAGTTTCAAATATGCGCAGATCGTGCCAGAGTATGGCGATTATGCGGTCACACCTAAAATTCTTAATGGAAACAGCGCTAAAATTTTTAGTTTAACAGCTCCTCATTACGTTATAGATGATATATTAATTAAAGGCATTCAATCCGCCTTTGTAAACGGAATTTACCCATCATTAGACATCATCCAAATTTTAGGCCTAGCTGATATTTTTGAAGGAACAATTTATGTCGGTTCTGAAATTGAATTTGAGGTTACATGGAACTTATATATAGATGCTAAGGCAAATCCTGTTTTAGGCATTTTTAGTTTGCAAATTAATGGGGTCGAGAAAAGTTGCAAGGCTTCAGCTTCCGGGCCATTCAAAAATATAGCTATTCTTTCTAACACAGATAACGGAACTATTTTAGTACAGAGCTGTGACAAAAACTTCTATATGCAACTCTATAGAAACAGTGCACCCCTTGAAATTGCTTGGTCCATTCACAAGAACTGGCCTGGTAGTGAATTTATCGTTGCTCCAAACGGCCACGGCGGAGCGGAACTGTACGCTGAGGTTACAAAGGCCTTTGATCGTTTTAAAACTATTTAAAGTCAGGCCGCTTAAACCGATAATTCCTAAAACGATCTTCTATTTTTCCGTCGACTGAATTTGCAGTATATCTGCATTTTAACCCATTAACTTTTGACTCATTTCACCGTTTCTGTGCTACGCTATAGAAATGAACAAGGTGGTTTTTACCCTGGCAATTTTATTTAGTTCAATTTTCTGTTTTGCGAATTCGCAAAGTCAGGAAAAAGTAATCGAATTTTTCTCTAAAGCTGACATGGCTAAACCAATTGGCAAAATTAAATTTGAAGAAAGCAAAGAACAAATTCTTGCTGTATTTGAAGG
>JANPNP010000115.1:0-4640 GCA_031427535.1 Bdellovibrionales bacterium
GATGCCTTCACCGGAGAGCCACAAGATGCAGACGTTATTATTCCCGAATATCAAGATATAATCGAAACAACAGCTGGCAGCGCAATATACAAAACACACAATCAGCTGGGTATTGCCAATTACATTGTGCGACCAAAACAAAACTATATGCCAACTAATTACATTCAGGATAGTCGCAAAGACCATCTGCACATTCCGCTAATAACTGAAGACTGGCTTAGCTCTTTACAAAGTCATCTGCAAATTAATGATCAACCTGACACAGGAACGGTCGTTGGTTTTGTACCCGATTTTGATTTTGATATTTATTTAATTTCTGAAGTTTACGACACAAAACAAGTTGTTTATTTTTCTGCCAACGGAACCATCTCAGCGACAGCTGTTGCCGGCGGCGGATTTGTTTTGTTCAATGTTCCTACGGGCGCCCAAGAAATTGTTGTACAGGAAAAGAAAACAGAAAGAATTTTTTCGCAGGTTCACCTAATAAAAGCAAATCAGACAAGTATCTCGCACTTTAACGAATAGTTAATTTGTAAATTCTCGAACAGCTTTTTTAAAAAAGTCCCCACGATCTTCGAAATTTTTAAATTCGTCTAAACTTGTGCCACCGGGACTAAGTAAAACTGTGTCACCCACTTGAGCAACTTTCAGACACTGGCCAAGTGCTAATTTTAAATTTGGAAATAGAGCACCGGGCAACTTGCTGGTGCTCTGTGCATGAGGACCACAGTGGCCAAAAAAAATAATTTGAATGCGTTGGTCTGATTTTAAAAATGAAAGATTTTGCCAGGGTAAGTTTTTATCTTTTCCACCAAGCAACAGAATTAATTTCGCTGGGGTAAGAATTTTCTCTAGGCAAGCACTCACGGCAACCAAAACGGAGTCAATTGCAGTAGCCTTGCTGTCATTAATAAAGTGCACCCCACCAAAAATACCAACACTTTCTAGCCGGTGCGCTAACCCGCTAAACAGGCACATTTTTTCAACAGAGCCTGATGTCCATTCGGCCAATTGCGCTAACTTCCGAGCGACTGCAAAATTATCGTGGTTATGTACGCCGATCAATTTGATTTGCAAACGCTCGGCTTGAGATAAATCATTCGTCGCACTTGCAAGATAGTATGCACATTTTGATCGCTCTGAATGAACGATGCAATCTAACGAAGCCTGATTGAAAACGCACATGCTATCAGTCAGGGCTGTGATTTTTAATTTTGCGTTGTAATAGTGTTCGACGCCGTTGTAGCGCTCGAGATGATTTTCCGATAAAAAAGTAACAGCAGAATAATTTAATTTTAACCCACGACAGTTTTCAAGTTGGTAACTTGACAGCTCAAGAACAATCCAGTTTGCACGAGGGCTTCCTGATAAAAGATGCAGTGCATATTCGCAAAATGGAGTTCCGATATTGCCACCAACGAAACAATGCGGATCTTGATGCCGGGCCCCTGCGGCAAGAATTGAAACGACCGTACTTTTCCCAACCGACCCGGTTACACCGATTATTTTTTCGGAGGAAATAATTGATGCGGCTAACGAAATTTCTGATGTTACGAAAGTGCCGTTAGCAATTAATTTCTGAATCCAAACTAGGTTTAAAGGAACACCCGGTGACACAACTATGGTTTTTGGATTTTTTAGAATCAACGCTTCGGGTTTGTTTAGCTGGGCATTTGCGTCTTTATCGTCGTACGTAACAATGTCGGCATCAGTAAACCCGACAGCCTGTAATAGTTTAAGCGCCGAAGTGCCGCTTTTTCCTAGCCCAATAACCGCAATCGGGGGCACCAAGTTTTTAATCCAGTCTGTGTTCACCATGATGACATTAAAGCAGATACATGAAACGATGTCATTGTGAGTTTAATTCATACAGCTATAATTAGCGATTTACACCTAACAGACGCAGAACCGCCGCTACATCAAAAAACGTCGCGCCACCCGCTTTGGAAAAAATTTAAAACGCAGGATTTTTTTATTGATTCGGCCTTGATACAATTCATCGAGCACATTCAAGAAAAAGCAAATGGCGAAAAAGTTGAATTAATTTTAAACGGCGATATTTTTGATTTTGATAGCGTTATGAGTTTGCCTGAATTCCCTATTTATCGGGTCAATTGGTTTGAAACTCGGCGTGGCCTTTTTCCAAAAGAAGAAAAGTCGCTTTTTAAAATGCAAGTGATCGTTGACCAACATGTTAACGTATTTGATGCTTTAAAAAGTTTTGTAAAAAACGGCAATACATTGGTATTTATTCCCGGCAATCATGACGTCGAGTTAAACTTTCCCAAGGTGCAAAAATATATTCGCGAATGTCTGGATCTTACTGATCTTGAGCAACAAAGTGTTCGGTT
Organism: Bdellovibrionales bacterium; assembly: GCA_031427535.1. Taxonomy (GTDB): domain Bacteria; phylum Bdellovibrionota; class Bdellovibrionia; order Bdellovibrionales; family Bdellovibrionaceae; genus Pseudobdellovibrio. The sequence continues at coordinate 2,352 of JANPNP010000115.1, forward strand.
TGTTGAATGGTTTTATATTAGCGAAAAAGATACCCTAATTGAACATGGGCATCAGCAGGACCCTTACTGTATGTGCGAAGATCCGGTGAATCCATTTTTACTTGATTACAATGAACTAGCTATACGATTGCCATTTGGTAATGTGGCCTGCAGGTATATGATGAATGGATTAGGCCTTTTCAATCCCCATGTAGAAAAAAACTACATTATGTCCCTACAAGATTATATTAAATTTTTTTTCAAGTATCTTTTACGTGCGCAGCCACTGATCGTTTGGACCTGGCTTTGGGGATCAGTTGCCACCCTTTGGCATGTTACCGCAGAGCGGTTTGCCGAGCCGTATAAGCTTTCAACTAGTATTGAAAAAAAAATAAACGACGTTGCTGAAAAAGCAAAATCAAGCGCAGGCGCTGTTCGCGAGCTAAAGGAATTATTTGTAAGGCCTGCGACCCAGGATCCAATTTTGATTGCTAAGGAACTTTGGCTTGATCGGCTTTTCTTAATTTTACTAATATTCGTTAGTGCATATTTTTTAGTTTCGACGCTGAAGACGTATTTCCAAATTTCTTTGTTTTGGATTTTCGTTCCACTTTCTTTATTAGTGCCATTTTTTTTGTTTTATGCTCGTTCGGTAACGTCACTAGTTTCGCAGTACAAAGAGCCTGATGAACAACTTTTAGCTAAGCAAGCTGCCGTGACCGGAGTTAGGCGGGTTGTCTACGGGCATACGCACATAGCTGTTCATGCATTTTATGGCGGGGTCGAACACTTAAATTCAGGAACTTGGTCTCCATCGTTCACAAATGTTGAATGCACTGAAACCACTGAAAGAAATACCTACGTTTGGATTGCACCTACACTTGAAGACCCAACGATTCGAAAAGCAGAACTGCTACCTTTTGTGAGCAAACGCCAAGATACCACTAACTAGCCGCATCAATCGCGCTGGTGCAGTTGTCAACCGCCAGCTCTCATGTAACGCTTTTTAAGTCATAATAACTATTGGAGGCATCATGGCTGACGTTTTAGTGGTAACAAGTAAAGTTAAGAAATTTATTAAAGAAAAAAGTGAAATGAACACATCTGCTGAAACAGTTGACGTACTTTCTAAAGCGATCGAGCGCTTATGCCAAAAAGGTATAGAGTCTGCAAAAGCAGATGGCCGCAAAACAGTTATGGCTCGCGATATAATCATCGATCACATTTAATCGCGTTTTTCCAAGTTTTTAAAATAAACTATTACAATTGTTAACCCAGCAATTCCAGCTGGGTTTTTTATTCGTGCACAATGAAAATCTAGATTTAGGACTAGCCCAGGAATCGTTAAATTACGCATCAGCTTGTATATACTGATTATGTAAACAAAACCCTAGCGAAGGAAATTCTTATGTTTTCTGCCTTGAAAGCCATTGCGCTGTTTTTCATGGTAACCACTATTTTATCATGTCAGTCTGTTACCCGTCAGCCTAATCAAGAGGCGCATACAACCGAGATTAAAACGTTTGATCGATTAGTCGATTATTCGCCATACAAATATGAAGTGCTTTTTACAGATCCCGAGTGTGGAGTTTATAAATACAAAGCAGAAGCAAATATAAAAACTAAAAGTGGAAAAACCTTATTACAAAAGCCAGAAAATGTTTATTGCAAGAATAAGTACGATCAATTTCGCTCTGGCAATCGACCTCAAAGTCCACAATTTAGGTTGATTGAGTGGATCAACGATGGCGCGACCCAAGAAATTTTTTTTACCTATTTGTCGTTTAGAAACAAAGCCGTAAAAAGTGCTTTGTGTGCGGCGGCCCAGCGGGGCGTAAAAATTAAATTTGTTATCAGCTCTACCGAAGATAAAGCCATAGCCAACGAACTTGTCGCCTGTAGTCCAGAAAATGTTGAAATGAAAGCCCGGGGTATGGAGGGTGGACTTGGCTACGCTCACAATAAATTTTTTATTGTAAATCCAAATTCGGATAAAGAATTTAAAGTTGTTTTTAGTAGTGGAAACATGACATCTGGGGTGGTGATTCACCACGAAAACTGGAATTTTGTTACCACTCACCCTGCTTCGAATTTTGCAAAGTCACATCTTTGTGCGATGAACGCTGAATGGGACGAGATAGCTGGAAGAACCCGAAAAGACTACATGGCTTCTATTCGTAAATGCCGTGATGCCATTTCAGCACCAGAAGAGAAAGACATTAAAGTTTTTTTTGTTCCCGGTGAAGGCGAACGCATAACAGGTAGTGATAAAAAAAGTGCTTCGGATTATATGCTTTCGGGTACCGACGG
>JANPNP010000116.1:0-2126 GCA_031427535.1 Bdellovibrionales bacterium
GTTTTATCCCAAAATTTTTCTGTCACAATTCGTTGCGCGGCGCTGGGTGAAATGTAACCTGTGCAGGTCACGTGAATTAAATGGTCCGGCTTTTGTTGCACGTGATCTACATCATATATTTTTTTAAATACGCTAAACGCACGTTCAGAAAAAAAATTGGCACGCGTGTGGATGTCTGCACCGTGCGGCTGTTTAGCGTTAACTTGATAAATTGGATTTGTTTTAAATTCGGTTGAAAAGATGTCATCGCATTCGGTAAAACGTTGTCCTATTAGTGCTGCTTTAACACCAAATCTTTTAAATAAAGTTTGAATGGTTTCTGGCCCTAGCCTGGCAGCTGCTGTATCAGACTGGTAAGTCTCTGCGACTTGATGGGCAGCTACCGTCCACTGTAGCAATGCTTCCTGCGCCACTTTATTTTTAGGGTCGATAACTTTGAATTTGTTTAGATAAACTGTTTTCATCTGCGCCTAGTCTGCGAATCAAATCACAGCAGGAACCTACAACTTGAAGTGATATAAAACCACTTAATTTATCTTAATGGAAAACTCTTCTTAAAGTAGCCCTGCAGCCAGTAGCAGGTCGTCCCCTAATTGCTGCGTTCGTTCGGCGGCCTCGGTGGGGTCCACGGCCCGTAGAATCGCTGCCGGATGCCACGAAATTATAATAGCTTCTGCATAAGGTGATCCACGAATAATTTGGCCGCGCTCCGCAGTTATTTTTGGTAAGCGCCCTAAAATACTGGTGGCTGCTGTTAGCCCTAGCGCAACAATTACTTTTGGTTTAACAAAACTAATTTCAGCTTGAAGCCATGGCCGGCACGCGTGCATTTCGGTGCCTGATGCTTTCGAGTGCTTGCGCAAGTTTTTGAATAAGCTTCAAGTTAGATTTAGCTTCGCTGATTAAAATCGACCGCAGCACAAACTTTTTTGCGGTAAGCAAAAATTTGCTTTACGTCTTTCGCAACAAAAGCGCCGCCGACCGCCCACCCTGCTAATCCTAAAGGTAACTTGTAGCGCACTAAATCTGCCATCAATGTACCAGATCCCATATCAAAAAATTCATGGGTGTGATGCCACTTAGAATACGGCCCTTTTAACTGTGTGTCGGTAAATTTTGAAATAGGTAGCCAATCTAAAATTTCTGTCTGCCAGCTAACGGGTACCCCGTGGATCTTTAGGCGATAATCAATCAGCGTTCCGGATTCAATTTCTGCAGTCGACATCTTTAAAACTTTAAATTGCAACAGTGGCGGAGTTAACTCTTCCAAATTTTTAGCTTCGCTAAAAAAAGGAAAAACATTTTTTCGTGGTGCTGGCAAGTACTGCTCGGCGCGGTAGATTTCATCGCCGTTCTGATAGTACGAACCAACGTGTGCTAACGCTTCACTAACTGAGGGATACTGATACTTAAAATTAACTTCTTTTAATTTTTTATTCTGTAAATTTTGCGAACTTAAAAGCACATGCGACATTTCGCCGAACATAGCTTTAATAGCAAATGTTGGAATGGAAACGGCAAGCGATGATCCTAGCGACTTTGCTAAAACCTTAGAAAATTCTTGATTGGTTACAGCTTGGGGTGCTACCGCATTGAATGTTCCCGAATATTCTGCATTTTCAATTGCTTGCACATATGCATTTGCTAAATCAGAAATATGAATCCAACTGATAAATTGTTTTCCACTGCCAACGGCGCCGCCAACTCCGCGGCGAAATGGAGAAATCATTTTTAACATAGCCCCGCCAAAAGGACTTATCACCATACCCACGCGAAAAATTACAAAACGACATTTTGTAAACTGCGATTTAGCTTCTAGAACCGGGGCTTCCCAATCCACGCAAACTTTGGCTAGAAAATCGTTACCGGGCTGAGCCGATTCGTCTAAAGCTTCCGTGCCACGGTCACCGTAGTAACCGCTGGCACTGGTGCTAACAAAAACTTTTAGCGCCGCACTTTTTAATGACGCGATTAAATTTTTTGTACCTAGTTCCCTTGAATCGTGAATTTTCTTTTTCTTTGCTTCTGACCACCTGGCTTCGGCCACACTTTCACCGGCAAGATGAATGACGCCTTCAATTTCTTTTAACCGGGGGTCACTGACACTGTCCTTATCTAAGCTGCCA
>JANPNP010000117.1:0-9468 GCA_031427535.1 Bdellovibrionales bacterium
TGATCATCGGTTACCGCGGAATTTCGATAACCGATCCGGATCGGTTTGTATTACACGCGATCCAAGCTATCTTAGCGGGGCAGGGTGGAAGGCTGTTTTATGAACTACGTGATAAAAGTTCATTGGCCTATTCCGTGTCGCCCTTAAAAATGGAATCGATCGAAACAGGATACTTTGGTGGCTATATTGCTTGTTCCCCAGAAAAAGTTGAAAAAGCAATCGACATGTTCCAGATCGAATTTAAAAAAATGTGTGACACACCCGTTGGCGCAGACGAATTGTCCCGCGCAAAAAAATATTTAATCGGTCAACACGATATTGGGCTTCAAAGAAAATCGGCACTTTGTAACCTGATTGTTTTCGATGAGGTGTACGGAAATGATTACCGACAAAGTTTAAATGTAGCTGAAGAGTACGAAAAGGTAACTGCTGAGCGAATACAGCAGCTATCAGCAAAGTTATTTAAGAAACCAAACGTTATTAGTATTGTAGGAAAAGAAGTAGCTTAGGAAAACCAGTTAATAAGTCAGCCGAAAGGATTCATTATTTAATTTAAGTAGCGGGATCGGGTGCTTCAAGACCTCAACTTTGGTCTTGGTCGACTATAGCCTTAATCTATACATATTTATTGCCGAATTTTTTAAGGTGCACAACACTTAAGTTAGGTCAGTTAAGTTTTAAGTAGCAAAATAAAGGATTATTATGCGATTAGCACTAAGCTATTTAGTGATAACATCATTGTTTTTTTCACCACTTGCGCAAGGCCAAGTGACTGCTAAGAAACAAAGTGTTCGATTACAAGATTATTTTATTAATCCGGCGGTTGATTTAAGTTGGATGACCGAAAATGAAAGAGCAGCGTACGTAGCCTACTTATACTCGCTACGTATGTTGGTAGAAACTGAACTTTCTGCAAATATGGTGATTGTCGTAGAGACACAAGAAGCAAAAGCAAAAACCACATCGAAGCTTGAAAGTTTGTTTCAACTGCTAGGGCCAATCATTAAAATTGATCAAGCTGAGGCCGTTGCACTGACTGTTTTGCGAGTAGCTGGCAGCCTTATCGCAAAAGCCTACCCAAAAATGGGTTCACAGACTGCAAAAATTGCGTCTGAAAAAGCAGGCTCAACGCTTGCCAATTCCAAAGGTGCTTTAAAAAATCGAACAAAAAATGCAACGGACGTAGACTACCGTGACATTCCGACTGATGGGATAAAGAGCGGTGCTCTAGCTAGCTCAGCAAAATATGTATCTGTTGTAGCAGTAGCTGCAAGTAGCGTCATGGAAGTTGCCACACTCGGCGATGATGAAAGTGTTAAAAACTTGAAAGATAGCAAGACTGCTGGGGTAGTAAGCGCAACAGATTTTTCAGATGCAGTATCTCGAAAAATGATGGTGAAGAAAAATGAGCCTCGTGATCTTGAACCCATCGCAAATCGCGAAGGATTATTCTGTCTATTTGGTGGCCACGCCTCAAACTACATAAAACGCGGTGAAAAATTTGTTTGTCCAGCACCCGTATCAACTGTAAATAATCCAATCTGTAAAGATAAGAGTGCCCCTAGTTTTTATTGCCAATCCATGGGGCTTTCGGAATCAGTTAAAAGTGACGAAGCATCGAAAAAACTATGCATCTCAATTACTGCAGGCCGTGGACTTTTAGATTTAACGGTTCGCTGCAAAGAAGCGTTTATCGGTGAATTTTTACCTCATGTGCAATCTGTCAACCCGATTGAAATTAAAAAGTTACAAAATGAAATTTCAGCAGGCTTGACAGCTTTAGAATTGAAAAAAGGAATTGCAGATATCGGATTTCTTGAATACTGCTCAGGTGGTAGTAACAAAGTAAATAGGGGAAGACAAACTAAGCCATGCCAAGCCGTTTTACAAATGGTGGATGAAATTCAAAAGTACCCGGCAATTGCAAAAGGTGCAGAAATTTCAGGAGATGCTTCGCGCCACGAGCCATCAAAAAACTCTAATACGCCTGCTGGCAGCACAAATTAAAATTTCGATCTTAGGCGATACTCATATTGCTGGACATACTGCACGGTAAGGTTTTTTGACAAGGTAATAGCGCCCTTTTGTTTGTTCGCAAGCTTTCAAGTTATTGCAAAATTTTAAATCAAGCTCTGCAACACGTTGACTGATTAAATAGCCTTTCGATTTTATTTCCTGAAGATAGTCCTTGGTACGAATTCTGCTTTTGGTTTTAATAAAGTTCGACAAAATCCTTAGCCGCTGGGCCTTGCTTATCGAAGTCCTATTTGTCATCAGAAAATATTTATTTAAAGGCAAGTCAACTTCGGCAAACCCCCATCTGTTAAAAACGTTATTCGAGTTCAAAATAAGTTCTACTAGAATATCAGGCTTAAGAGGATGCAAGTTAAGATAAAAAATTTGAGTTGATGATTTTTTAATTTGCACAAGAAGCATTTTCTTAAATGTTTTAAAGGGGGGTGTCGTATTTACCATAGAAGATAAATCTGCGAAGACACCTAATAATGCAGGAGTTGATGATTGCTGAAAAAATAAATTAAGTTTTACAGGGTTAACATTTTCATAATCTTCAGAAAATTTTAATATCGCAGCTTCGAAAAAACGCGGGTCGAATCTAAAGTAACGGCTTAAATTAAACCAATCGTGTTCATTTAATTTAGGTGAATTTAACTTTAAATAAGCGTCTTCAATTGTCATTGCTGAGCTCTTCAAGAATTTGGTCTAAAAAATCGAAAGCCTCAACTGATCCGGGAATATTTTTTTGCTTCAATAGTTCAATCTGCTTCTCTACAATTGTTAAATTTAAATTATTTTTAATTAGATACTGTGCATGACCTTTATCTTTAGATCGGTGCGCAAAGCATTTCATGCGGCATCAACATCGCTAGTAGATGGCGGAAATTGATGTGCCATGATCATAGCTGTACCGCCACCCAAAATAAGCTTTACTGGCTTCTTTAATAATTTATTAAGGTGTTGAAATGCTTGCGTTGCTAATTGTTTGTTTATAATTTTAACGGTCATATCACTATTATAGCGTAACTTGTTAATATTCGCAATAAATCATAATAATTAATGATTTCAAATACTTAATTGATAAAAATATGGCCTCAGACTGGGACTACGCTGCTTTTTTTGCAGGAAACAAATGTGCGCCCGTTGCAAAGAATGATGGGTGCAAAAGCATCTTATCCACGTTTATTTTATCTAGACACCGTGGCACGTATCCAGTTGCCGCCAACCGACCTTGTTTATCGCGTTGAAAAATAGCCGATCGTTGAATGACATCTTCTGATAAGCCACTGACTTCGATTATTTCAGTAACTTCCCGTTTACCATTCGAATGTCTTCGGACCTGAATAACTAAATCAATTGCTTTAGACATCTGATTACGAATTTGTTTTAACGGAAGCTCAAGCCCAGCAAAACTAATTAGTGACTCCATTCGTGATAAGCAATCGTGGGTCGAATTGGCGTGAATCGTTGTCATGGAACCGTCGTGACCGGTATTCATGGCTTGCAACATTTCAAAAGTTTCATCTTTTCTGCATTCGCCAACGATAATTCGATTAGGTCGCATGCGCAGGGACGTAGTGAAGCATTGCCTAACACTAACGGGGTTTTTCGGATCATTCACTGCTTGAAGTGCAAGCCAGTTCGGGTGTTCAAAACGAAGTTCAGCCGTATCTTCAATGGTAACCACTCGCTCGTTGCCTGGTATAAGTGAAGCTAAGCTATTTAAGAATGAAGTTTTTCCGGAGCCCGTGCCCCCCGAAATAACGATGTTCAATTTACCCAGAACAGAATTTTGCAGAAAATGGGCAGCAGCTTCCGATAAAAAGTCGTTCGCCGCTAAATCTTCTAACGAAAAATTTTTAACATTGAATTTACGAATTGTCAGCGCAGGCCCTTTTGGTGATAGCGGTGGAAAAGTTAAGTTGTACCGGTAACCCGACGGCAAAACACCGTCAAAACTAAGCGCTGTACCAAGTACTTTTTTGTCTTCAGAAAGAATGGCATAGATAAATTCTTGATATTGGCGGTCGTCGACGAAGCGGGCGCCTGTTTCCATTAGCTGACCCTTGTGTTCAACGAAAACCTTGTTCCAGGCGTTGACCATGATCTCGGAAATGTCATCAGATTCGAACAAACTGCGAAGGGGGCCATAATCAATTTTCATAGTATAAATATCGGTTGGTTATGCAGCTGTTCTTTAGTCGGTAAACAAAGATATTTTTTAGCAGGTCCGGTAAAGTACCGATAAGATAATAATACGGGAAGAGGTGTCTCAAAATGAAATCGTTTGTGTTCATAACTCCAGAAGAGCACTTCTCAGAAGTGGTTCACGAGGCCTGTGCCCATCGGCAGGTGAAAACGCATCCGCAAATCGAGGCCTATTTAGTGCAAGTTCTGAAGCACTATGTTGTGTCGAATAATTTTCATCACCCCATGCAAACTGAAACCGAATCAAAGGTTCCGGATACCTTCGCAGAGATGTACCTAATTGCTCTTAATTCTGAGACCGCGAAAAAAAAGGAATTGATGCGCACAGTGGCCGAAAAATCATTGTACCTTACTGGCTTTTTTGCAGATTCATTAACTAAGAAAGTTGTCGACATCGATTATTACACCCAGATTGGCTCGGCCGCGTATTCTAATTTAGCTGCATGGACGAAGGAAGACGCGCTATCAACCGTGTTCAATGTCGTTTCGCGCCGATTTACTGACTTTGTCTACGTGCTAAATTATGTTAGTGAAAAATCGCTCATTCAGTCTAACCCCGATGTATTAAAACTTTATGATCGATATTTGCGCACAGGCTCGGAATTGGCTCGAGAAAAATTAACCGAACTTGGCGTTGTGACATTGCCAAAAGAACAATTGAAACTCTCAAAAGCCTAAGCTATTTTTAGTAGCATGAGCATGATCCACATGATAATTTTAGCAATTGTCGCAGTTATTGTTATACCACCGGATAAGCTACCCGAGTTCGCTCGGCAAGCAGCACGATTTTTCAATGACTTACGCAGAACCACATCAGGATTTTGGGATGACGTCAAAAAAGATGCGATGGTGACGCCAGATGATTTAGCACAACAACGTAAAATTATTCCGAAGCCAGATCTGGTTGCAGAAGATGCCATCGTTATCCCGCCAGTAGAAACTAAAAAGCATGACACATGATCACGATGAAAAAGAGGCTTACGACGAACCCAAAGAAATGTCGATCATTGATCACATTGGCGAACTTCGTTATCGTATCACTCGCATAGCAATTGGTGTATTTATTGGAATGTGTTTTTGTTGGGGGTTTAGCGAACAGATATTTGACTTTATTCGGCAACCCATTCAGCCCTTTTTACCACAGGGTGGTTTGGTCTTCACTGCACCCATTGATAAGTTCATGGCGCATATTAAAATCTCATTTATTTGCGGCTTATTGATTTCTGCGCCGTTTTGGCTTTACCACTTGTGGAAATTTATATCGCCAGCACTTTACCGGAATGAAAAACGCTTCGCCGTGGGCTTTATATTTTTTGGTACATTTCAGTTTTTGATGGGATTGGCCTTTACTTTTTATGTCATTTTTCCGATGGCATTTAAATTTCTAATGAACTTTGGCGGCGACATAGACAAACCAATGATAACAATTGATCACTATCTTGGGTTTTTTATTCAAACGGCATTGGTTTTTGGTTTTGCTTTCGAAATGCCCGTCATAATAACTTTTTTAGGCTTGGCAGGCGTGATCAGCCAGCGGTTTCTGAAAAAAAACAGAAGGTACGCAGTTATGGTAATTACAGCAATTTCTGCAGTGGTTGCCCCGCCAGACGCCTTAAGCATGATATTACTTATGATACCCCTGTGGGTTTTGTACGAAATTTCTATCCTAGTTGTCGGATTTTTTGAACGAAAAAAAGCCGCGCAACTTGAATAATTCCTTAAAAAATATTTTAGTTGTCGAACACGGTACGGCCATGTCTGCACGCATTCTTCGTGATGCCTACACGCATGCCGTCGGCGCGAATTTTTCACACATTCTAATGGTCGATTCAACACAGCAGTATGCAGACGCCGATCTTTCTCAGTTGGCCGATATAGCGTTAGCAAATACAAATGCCGTTATCATCGGGGCTCGTCAAAAGTATCATCAAAGCAAAATGAAGATTAAAGATCCACACTGTGCACTACGATGTTATCCGACCAAGAAGCTGAAAGATTTAAAATTTATATATGTCGAGCAAGGTTCAGAAATCGAAATTCTTATTCGGTTTATTTTAAGAAAAACAGAAATTATAAACATGAATTTTCAAGGTCCACCAGTGCGTGTCGGGGCGCCGGTGGTCCAAGCTCCACTGATGAAACAAGTTCGAAATAGTATGCTTAGCTTAGTTGTCGCGGTCGCGTCACTTTTAGCAGGAAAAACGTCACCCAGCAAAGCAGCTTTCGAGGTTGCGTTGGGTGTATTTGTGGGGGCTACTCCACTTTTTGGTCTGCATACCGCAATTGTAGCGGGTATAGCCGTGGTATTTAGATTGAACTTCATCCATCTTTTTATCGGAACACAAATTTCATTTCCACCCCTTTTGCCATTTTTAATTTTAGGCGCACAGCAAATTGGAAAACTCACTGAAAGTGCTTTAAATTTAGAACTAGTAACAGCAGTTTCAATTTTGGTTGGATCAATAGTATTAGCTTTCATTTTGGCTGTAATTACATTTGTGGCAGTTTACTTTTTAAAACGTCACTTAAATAAAAAATCGTACGACTAGTTTACGACCATTTTGTTTAGCTCATCTTTTAAATTTAGCATATTTGAATTTAAATTTCCCTTTTGTTTTTCAGATATGGACTTCCAAATTTTTGCCATCATCTCGTGAAGATCGGTCGAAAATAGATTTAGTCTTTTTAGTTGCTCAGGTGTTCGGGTTGAAGCATCACCCGCGTAATATTGCATGACATAGTCCAACAGCTCGGGCTTACTACTTGATAACGAATCGAATTTTTTGATAAATCCTTTTCTAAACTCAGCTTGAGCCAAAAAGAAATCGTAATTGTCAGTTGCAAACTTTTCATAAATTGCAAATTGCTCTTTTGTCGCCGAATCAAATAAAAAATCCATAATCTTTTTAAACGAATCAATCTGCTTTTCTAAAAACTCCTCTTTGTCAGAAAGTTTTGCATCTTGCTCTTTAAACTTTTTTGCCGAGAATTGATCTAAGCTAGTAACTTCGTCGACCGTTAAATCAGTTATAACAACAGTAAATGACCCCTTAAATAACGAGATTAACGAGCCCCTAGTTTTTTGCATTGAGCCCACCAGAACTTTAAAGTCCGCTGTGCTGGCCTCAGATTTTCGATTTAATATTAAAATTTCGTCCACATGGCCTGTAACCAACTGACCAACCTGGCCTTTGTTGTTTTTAAAATCTTCATCAAGTTGGCTGCGAATTTTTTTAAACCGCTCTGATTTAAAATCGAAAAAGTCATCCAGCTTGCTCATGGTCGAGCGCGGCGCTAAACGATAACCCAATTCAACTTTCGTACAACCGATTATTAGAAATAGCAGAATGAATATAGTCGTAAACTTCATGCTCATATTCTTTCATAAAGCTAAGTTTTATAAAAGACTAGTTAGTATGTAATTCATCAATTATTGCACCGGGTAATTTATTTTTTAATGGGCTCAAATTTTATTAAGATAGCTCCAGATTCAATGGAATCACCTTGCTTCACACAGATTTCTTTAATTGTTACATCACTGGAAGCACGCATTTCATTTTCCATCTTCATGGCTTCCATGATTAATAGCGACTTACCTGCTTTTACTACATCGCCAGCTTTGACAAAAATTTCTATGACTTTACCTGGCATGCCCGATTTCAGTTGTTCATCACCGTCGAATACGCCACCTTTTTTTAGTGATTCATGTAAAAGCATTTCATCATTAAAAATTTGAATTGTACGAAATGAATTCCGGGTGAATACAGTATATTCAGTGTCTTGTCCTAAAACATCGATTAGGTATGATTTACCCATGAACAAAAAACTGATGTATTCTTCAGCTGACTTGAAATCACTTTTTGAAATGTCGAAATGTTTCCACTCTTGACCCTCAAGTTGTAGCGAAACTTTCCATGTGTGACGTCCTTCGGTGACATCAATTTTGTATTTTCGGTCTCTCATTTTTGCTTCAAAATACATAATTTATCCTAGCTACGTTCTTAGTTGAAGTTTGCGGCCCACGCGGCGCCAAGTGGATGCCACATTTAAGCGACGAACATCTTTTGATTCACGGTCTCTGTAAGCTGTAATAGCAGCGCTAATTAAGAATACGGGATCATCAATCTCTTTGAAAAGTTCTGGTTCGATCACTTCAAAATTTTTCTCTAGAAACTGAGTTGTGTAGGTCCCGTCTAAAAATTTCGGGTGCTTCAAAATTGTTTTATGAAGCATGATATTTGTTTTAATTCCGGTTAATACGAACTCAGTTAATGCCCGCTGCATTCGATTAATAGCCTCTTCTCTTGTTTCACCCCAGGTAATAACTTTGGCTATCATCGGATCGTAGTAAATAGGCACTTCATAGCCAGGGTAAGCGTAGGAATCGATTCGTAAAAATGGTCCCTGAGGATGACGACAGGCTCTGATAACGCCAGGATTAGGTTTATAAGTCACTGGGTCTTCTGCGCAAATACGCGCTTCGATTGCATGACCTTTTTGTTTTATTTCTTCCTGTTTAAAGCTTAGTGGCTTACCCTTAGCAACCCAAATTTGTTCTTTTACTAAATCATAACCGGTTACAAGTTCTGTAATCGGGTGTTCAACTTGCAGACGTGTGTTCATCTCCATAAAGAAAAATTCTTTGGTTCTGTTGTCAAAAATAAATTCAATGGTTCCGGCACCGATATAATTTATGGATTTAGCAGCCTTTACTGCGGTTTCACCCATTTTAATTCGCACGTCTTGCGGAACAGACGGGGACGGCGATTCCTCGATGATTTTTTGGTGACGGCGTTGAACCGAACATTCACGCTCAAATAAATGCACCACGTTTCCATGGGTATCACCAAAAACTTGAATTTCTATGTGCTTTGGGTCGTTGATAAACTTTTCGATATACACTGTTGGATTTGCAAAATAATTTTGGCCCTCGGACCGACACGCGCGAAATGCGCTTTCTAATTCTTCATCAGCGCGAACAACTCGCATTCCTTTACCGCCACCGCCAGCTGTCGCCTTAATTATAATGGGGTAACCAATTTTAGCAGCAAGCGTCTGGGCTTCTTCCACAGATTCAATCCCGCCTTCGCTGCCAGGAACCAACGGTACGCCAGCTTTTTTCATCAATGCTTTGGCCGAAAGTTTATCGCCCATGGCCTCCATATTTTCAGGAGTGGGTCCGATGAAAACTATTCCCGCCTCTTCACAGGCGCGGACAAACGTAGCGTTTTCCGATAAAAAACC
>JANPNP010000118.1:0-6559 GCA_031427535.1 Bdellovibrionales bacterium
CAAGTGGATAAAATCGAATTTGAACTACGCGAATCCGAACTGCTAATTGAACAAAAGCAGTTTGCGCAGCAACACGAAGAAGCGCATCAAAAATTTAACGCCCTTTTTGGGCGTGCGGTTGCGGAAGCTGAATTTGCAAAATTAGATTTTAGTCCTAGTGAAAAATTAGCACACGTTGCACAAAATATTTCTGTAGAAAACACTTTAGAATATAAAAAGTCCGAACTCATGCAACTGCAAGCAGAATTCGAAAGATCTGAAATTAAATCTGAATTTTTACCATCTATTGACTTTACCTTTAGTGCTGGACGGTTAACCCCTTCAGAAAAAACTCCGCTGCAGTTAAATGAATCTAAGTACGCTTTGCTACTAACCGTTCCCCTATTTTCAGGTTTTGACACGTATTACAAAACCCGCGCCGCAGCGCAACTGTCACAGGCCGCTACAAGCTTAAAAAATCAAAGCCGTAACGACACTCTGGCTGCAATCACAACAACTAAATCAAAAATAGCTGAACTTATTTCACTGTCACAGATTAATGAAAAACGCCTTGTTAGTTCACAAAAATACTTTGACTTAACACTTTCTGAATACAAGCGCGGCATAAAAAATTCTCCAGATTTAGTCAGCGCTACCGAGCGATTGTTTTCATCACGCAAAAAGCGCTTTGAAATTCTGAAAGACTTAGAACTACTAAAAGTTCGTCTTGAAACTTTCAATTGATTACATTGCAAAATTTTGTTAACAGAACGGCATGACTGCAAATATATTTTCTATTTCGGGAATGACCTGCCAAGCGTGCGTTGAAAAAATATCAAATGCGCTGAAGGCTATTGAAGGCGTAACCAAAGTGACAGTTAACCTTGCTGATGGGACGGCTACACTGGAAACTTCTGCACCACTTCAGTTACTTGATATTCAGAAATCACTGGCTAACTATCCCAAGTATACAGTGGCCAAATTCTCTAGTTCCAAGGGCTTACCGGTCGCAAGTAAAGTTCAAGTAGAAGTCTCGAAGCTTGAAACATATAAGCCGCTGATAATCGTATTTTGTTATGCTATATTAGTAAGCGTCGCTTTTCAAATTTATTACGGTTCATTTCACGCCCATTTATTTATGAATCATCTGATGGCCGGATTTTTTATTGCATTGTCGTATTTTAAAATCCTAAGCTTAAAAGCCTTTGGCGATTCATTTTCATCTTATGATCCTATCGCGAAAAAAATTCCTGGATATGGGTTAGCTTATCCATTTATTGAACTTGGTCTTGGTTTACTTTTCATTGCTAACAAATATTTGCTAAGTGCAAATGTGGTCACCATTGTGATCCTAACTGCCACGACCTTTGGTGTCCTAAAACGACTGCGATCGGAAACCCAGATTCAGTGCGCCTGTTTAGGAACCACGTTTAATTTGCCATTATCTTACGTCACCGTTTTTGAGAACGTTATCATGATCATCATGGCCGTAGCGGGCATTTTAATAGGCCGATGATTAAAATAATCCTTTGTAATCAAGTAGAAAAAACACTACACAGCTTGGATTAAAAACGCAGCGCCTGTTTTTAGCTGCGGCTAATGTAGAAAATCGTACACATCTGCATAACCCAAAATTCAGTATGTGCAAACGAGCCTTCTTTTAAAAATCTTCTTTTAAAAATCTTTACACAGGCTAAAAACGTCACTCGACTAATTATTCAACAGCCATAGGCAATTAGTTGAGTCTCAATTTGGAATTCGAAATGCAGAATATCTAAAGTCATGAAATCACTTCTACTATTGACATTACTTTTGTTTACCGCCGTTGCTCACACAATGCCCGCTAAAATTATTCTTATTCGCCATGGTGAAGAACCAAAGGGTGACGAAGGCGCCGAACTTTCCGCAAAAGGTTGGAGCCGCGCCAGATTACTTCCGACCTTATTTACCGGAAGCTTAAAACCAGATTTTCTAATAGCGCTTAAGAAGCATAAAAAAAATGGCTCGATACGGTCTAATCAAACTTTGCAACCCATTTCTGAAGTTCTAAAGCTTCAGATTAATTCGAAGTACGACCGTGAGGAAATAAAAGAATTGATTCAGTTTTTAGCACACTCGCCGATCCTTCAGAACAAGACTGTTCTAATTGCTTGGCAACACGAGACATTATCAGAGATTGCTAAACTATTAGGTGCGAGTAGCGCCCCTGCCAGTTGGGACCACGACGCTTTTGATCGGTACTGGGTATTAACTTTTAAAAACGGCCAAAACGTCTCATTTCAAAATTTACCGCAGCGACTTCTTACAAAGGATAGCAAACAGTAGCCTTTTTCGATTGCCGTTGGCCGCATAGGACTGTCAACGTGTTAGACGACGTGTACGCTTTAAGTTGAATAGATTGGTTTTGAGGACATGGTTTTGTGGAATGCTAATTGTAAGCTAATAAAATGCTAATAGGTAGTGGTTAACAGTTAGAGGAACTTATGATTATAGGACGTCAATATTTAGCAGTGATCATCATGTTTAGTACCCTAGCGGCGAATGCTAACTTATGGTGTTCAGATATTTTCCAAAATAAATTCACTGAGCGCGCTGCAGTTACTGCTTTTAGCGATAGCTCGTTACGTCCAACAGAAATTACCATTATTAAAGAAAAGTTCGAAGATAATGATCAAACGCTGTTAGATATTATTGATATGCACACCCGCACGCCGGATATAGAATTAGGTATTCGCGATAACCGTTTAAAATTAGGCGTAATTCTAGAAAATGGATATTCACTAGAAATTACCTATAAAGCTGATGACCGGGAAAACCGTCGCTTCACTTTAGAAGAGGGTAAAATGATTTCCCCGTCTAACCGCTCGAAAACATTAACCCATAACTTTCTAGAATTTAAAACTTTGAATCTTAAAAGTGAAAATAAATTTGATTTATCTGACATTTATGAAGATGGAAAACAAATCACTATCCGCCTACCTGAGGTCATTGAGGGTAAGGTCCACGCCCGTCTTATAAAATTATTAGAAGCCCACCAAATGAAAAAAATGGACAAAATGACTGTGCGTCAGATGATCGCTAAATATTCTATGTGGCGCTTTGAAAATATCATGTGGCAGCGATCGATTGAAAACTTTATTAAAGAACGTGTGAAGCGCTATTCAATCACTGCAGTGCTTGGAACAGCATTGTGGATTAGTGCTACAGGCGATCATAATGGCTTACTGAAACGATTTTCAACAGATCAACGCGCCTGGGTTGAAGAATCGATGACACGCGCAACCGCCGTTGTGCCTGATAATTTAAAAACGCAAATGGGTGATTTACATACGCTAGCGACAATGGCTATACGAAATAAAGTTGCAATGCCTGATCTAAAACGCAGCATGGAAGCCAAAAAAATGGTTTTATCTGCAACCAATCATGCATGGATTACGGTCACAACAGACAAGGTGACAAAGCTTAGTAAAACGTATTTCGTGGTTTCCCAAGAAGAAAAAGGCGGAAATATCAACTTATTTTCACTTGAAATTGATGCCAAAGCGTTTGCTGACGTGATCAGTTACTTTAAAAAATCCGATAAGGTTTTAAACATTAACTAATGAAAAAATGGTTACTACCCTTTATTCTTATCGTTTCGCAAATCGCGGCGGCCGGAACTCCTGTTCTGCAGTGCGAATTATTATTTCGACCCGATGATTCTGTCAGTAAAGCCATTCGCGCATTTAACGAAGGCCCGGTTGATACCACATCCCTAAGAAAAGAAGTTAAATTTGTAATTAAAACCGACCTATTGAATAAAAAACTTGAAGAACTTGAAGCCTATTTTGGGGATCGTTTCAAAAACCGAGACGAAGCACCGGAAGGCTTTTCCAATGTCACAGTCACCGATTACATGACCGTTGCAAAATTTGTAGAAAACGGAAAACGGCTTGCGGCAAAAGTACGTTTTCGGAAATACTTCACAGTAAAAACCGAAGATGATCCAGACTGGAAAACTTTAAAAGTGGCTAAAGGTTTTGAAGACAGATCCATGCTTGAGCTCAAGTCACAGCATCCTATTGAAGACAACACCGTAAATAAACCGCGCACAACAATTCTTGATAAAGATAAAAACAAATTACTACGTGAAGAAGATTATTTTGATTACCGCGAAGGAATTGAAAAACGACTGATCGAAACCAATCCAAAAAAACCAGAGATTGCAAAAAAGTTCGTGAATTTTTTCACAGCGCTTTTTACGACGCCCGCACTGCGAGTGCAAAATATATTCGCGCGAACGGCCTACAAGCGAATTTCAAAAAGCATCAAGGTAGGTTTCTTAAATGATCCTAAAATGAAACTTGATATTCAACTGACACTTGATACAGATATTCGCCTAACCCGGTGGAAAGATAGACAGGTTTTTACGCCCTATGGAAAAGATGAAACCGTTATTGAAGTAAAAATTCCTGTTAGTCATGCAAAGATCATTCAGAAAGTCATGACCGACCCCACTTTATGGCTTGAAAAAGATAATGCTGAAGTTGCAGCCCTTATCGCAGACGTTCCAGAGCTTGCACAGTTCAAAGACCTAGTCGAATGGTTAGTTGAAAACCACGAAAAAAAATATCCGATGAATAAAGGGAAGATGTCAAAGATTGACAAAGAAGTTCCCGAAGACGCAATCACTGAAGACGACGGCGCTTTCTTAGATTACGACTAATTTATCTTTTACTTCGCTTTAGTGATTCATATGCGGCAACGAATCACCTAACTCACCGGCGATGTCTCCTAGATTATTTGTGGTTTGACCACTGCCGATAGCTCCGCTAGCAGCCGCACCCCAACACTTGATTCGTTTAGCGTTAGTGATCACGCACGAATGAGAAAACCCAACCGCTAATTTTGCTGCCGTAACACTTGTTCCAAGGTTTACATTTGCAAGACCTGCGACTTCGCCGTTGTTGTCTCCGATATTTGCAGTGCTTCCTAGCAGAAGTTGCCCCGACGCGCCCAAACCAAAACATCGAATGGCACCGGCAGAATTGATTGCACAGGTTGACTGATTTCCACCGTACATAAATGCAGGCGTGTACGTCGTCACCTTCACAACTGGTAATGTAGCCATATCGCCAGCAGATGTCCCCCAAGCATTGGCATTGCTATCAATTCCTAATTGTCCCCGCACGTTTCGACCCCAACATTTTGCGGTGCCATTACTTAATACGGCACAGGCATGCGAATATCCCCCAGCAAGTTCGGTAGCATTACTTCCTAAATTTATTGCCGGTAAAGCGTTCATGCTAGCTGACGTGGTACCCGTTGTGGCCGTTGAATCATTGCCGATTTGTCCATAGCGATTTGCGCCCCAACATTTCACTGTAAAGTTGTCTAAAAGCGCGCACGTAAAATCAAGTCCGCCAACTAACTTAGTTGCTGTACGTCCAGCACCTAAGATGACTGTTGGAAGACTGTCACCCATTTGCGAAACTGAGGTTCCACGATTTACCAAATCACCAAGGCCCAGCTGATACGTTGAATTTCGACCCCAACATTTTGTTGAAGCATCGTTTAAAACTGCGCATGTCATATAACCGAAAGCAAATATTTTTGTCGCCGTTTTACCGGCCCCTAAATTTACTGCGGGAAGACTGTCCCCCATTTGATTAGCGGCGGATCCATAGCTTGTCGTATTTCCTAATCCAAGCTGACCGTAGGTGTTTTGTCCCCAACATTTTACTGCACCCGTATTTAGTAAGACGCACGAATGATAGTACCCAGTGGCAATGGCCGTTGCACTTAATCCCGTGCCTAAATTTATAAACGGTAAATTACCCCCTAAAGTGGTTGTGGTATCTGCTAAGTTAGTTGTCGCACCATTTCCCAGCTGTCCCGATGACCCAAGACCCCAACATTTTACCGAGCCCTCGTTGTACAAAGCACAGGTGTGCGTGGCCCCGGCTGAAATTTGAACCGGTTCGATATGTGTCACCGCTGCATCTGACGTGTTCGTTAAAAGATCAGTAACTCGTGCGGTGCCTGTACTGGCTGTTGCTGGCGCTGTGTAAAGCCCTGTCGACGAATTTATTGTAGCCGTGCCAGCAAACACAGAATAAGTGTAAGGTGACGTACCAAGAACCGAAGTGAATATTATCGTCGAGAAAACTGGAAGTTTTAAAATATTGGGTGTTATCGATAACGAAGCAACCACTCGGACTTGCGCCTGTACCACATTGCCAATTGTATCAGTCACCTGCACAAAGTCAGTTCCTGCAACTGCCGGAGCTGTATAAGCACCAGTTGAAGAATTTATTGTTCCTGATCCGCTGTAAATTGAAAAGGTACGCACACCGACGCCGCCGGTTGCGGTAAATGTTTGTGTGCCGTTGGCGGCAATAGTCACACTTGTCGGTGATAATGTCAGTGCATTATAAATTGTAATGATAGTGTCGGCAGTGGCAGCCGTCGGTGTTGCTGAATCAGTCGTTCGAACTGTACCTGTACCCGTTGATGCTGGTGCCGTGTAAATTCCGGTTACTGGGTCAACAGCGCCAAGTCCACTTAGAATAGCAAACGAATACGGGGCCACACCGCCTGC
>JANPNP010000119.1:0-2912 GCA_031427535.1 Bdellovibrionales bacterium
AGTAAATTTACCGCTGACCGGGTAAGTTCTTGTGATGTCGCCCGTATAATAATTGTATTCAGCGCCTGCATCTATTAATAGTAAATCATCTTTTTTGCAAACTTGATCATTGAAATTATAGTGCAAAGTTGTGGCGTTACTGCCCGAAGCAATAATGTACGGATAACCAACTCGGGCAGCGCCCTTCATATAAAAGTTGTATGATAGTACGCCTTGAATTTGGCGCTCGGTCACCCCGGGTTTGGTAAACTTCATCGCTGCGACATGGGCTTCGGCTGAAATCTGACAGGCTTTTCTTAAATTCGAAATATCATCGTCATCTTTACGTAAGCGATGTTCGCCTAAAAATGTATCGGCATCTTTTACCGCTAGCAGCCCGTAGCCAGAACGGCCATAGGCACGCTTTAAATCTAGCAGCACTTTTTCAATCATTAAATCAGCATCTTTATTTTTGTGCTGACGGTAGTAAACTTCTTCATAGCCTTTTAAAAGCTCAACACATTGTTTGGAAAAATCTTCGACAGGATAAACGGCATCCATCAAAAACGCAGTTTTTGCACCTTCAGGTCCATAGCGAAATCCGTCCCAAGTTTCTCTTTCAACGTTTTTTTGACGAACGAATAAAACAGACTCTGGATTTTTTCCTGGTCGCAGCACTAAAAAACTTTCCGGCTCTTCAAATCCCGTTAAATAATAAAGATTCGAATCTTGGCGGTAGAAATGCTGAACATCATCGTTACGTAGTTGTTCTGGATGGGCAGCAACAATTAAGGCCGCGCCATTCATACTAGCCATTACTTTTTTTCGACGACGTTTAAAAATCTCAGGGTTTTCTGTAGGTTTTCTCATAACAATTGTATCTCTTTCGATGGGTTACAAACCGAATTTTTCGGCTAACTTCTTAAGCTGATTGTAACTTAGTTCGCTGCCTTTGGCTACGATCTCGCGCCTTTTATCTAAGTCACGGATGCCATAATCATCTAGTTTCAAATCGATGACTTCGTCCACCCCGTTGGGTTTCTTAGCCATTGCGGATGCTGATTCCACCCATAAGATGTTATCGCTGCTTTCAAAGTCTTTAATAAACGACCGCTTCGTCCCCTGAGCCATAGCGTTTATTAAAATGATTTTAGTAGCGCCAGTTGCCCGCAGATGTTGGGCTAGCGCAGCAACGTCTGTCATCAACGCAACTGATTGGTTAATCGGTTTTATCAATGATGGCGATGCGATGCAAAAAGGTAATAACTGGTCCAGCTGACCACGGTTTAGCAAAAATATGCTTTGCTTCGCTATATTCAACGACGGACAAACAAATGGAACTTTTAAATCGGCAGTCATTTTTTTTGCAAACGCCGCCTTTAGGAAGGCATCCCATTTTTCGAATTCTTTTAATTTGGACATTTCCCATTCGACTTCATTTGCTGACAAATTTTGTGCGTATATGGCTGCTGCAACTGCACCCCACTCGAAACCTGCAACGGCGCTAATGGGCCATTTCAGTTTTTGCAGTTCTTTTAAAACCCCGATATGGGCCCAGGCTTTGGCTCCGCCCCCTGAAAGAATAATTCCAAACTTTGGAAGCAAAACAGCTTGCGGAAATTGCTGTGTATTACTTTGAGTTGGGACAGCGGGGCTTTGCGGTTCTTCGCTTTTGGAATCGCCAGGTTTTTGAATATCCATTTCTTTGATCACGATCGGAGTTTTAACTGGTGCAGTTTGCTTCACACTGCGTGTCGAGCATCCTGAAATAATTAACGCCGTCACAATAATTAACTTACTAGACATTTTTACCATAAATAAAAAACTCCTGATTTCCATCTTTGCCTGATAAATCACAAGCAATATAACTTAAGACACTTCCGAACTGTAGGCTAGCCTCATGTTCAGTGTTAATTTGTACGCGCGCGTAGGATTTAGAATCTTTGACAATTCCATTTCTATCCAAGTCTTGAGCAGTTAGCTCGAACTGTGGCTTTACCAAAAATAGATATTCACCGTTTTTTTTTAAAAACTCTTTCAAATAAAGCATAACTTTCGTTATGGATATAAATGAAACATCCATAACTATAATATCGAATCCACCCTGGGGCACACTTTGCAAAAATTCATCATTGTTTTTTAGATCTTTTACGTGCAAACCTTCAAAAAAAGTAACATCAGGATGCTTTCGCATTTTTTCATGCAGCTGATTGTGGCCCACGTCAATTCCTACTACTTTAGCTGCAGAATTTTGCACCAAAAAGTCAGTAAAGCCACCTGTAGACTGTCCCACGTCCAAAACATTTTTACTGGCGCAGCTAATAGCTAACTTTTTCATGGCCATTTCTAACTTGCTACCGCCGCGCGAGACATACTTTTGCAAATCATTAGAAATTATTCTTATTTTTTCAGCTTCTTTTTCAGAGACAATATAATTTGGTTTTTTTAAAACTTTGTCGCTACCGCCGTGATCTTGAACAACGAAGCCCGCTTTTATTAAATCTTGAGCCTGAGTCCGTGATACTGCCAATTGTCTAGAAACCAGAAATAAATCTAAGCGCACTTAAGTTGTCCGTGTCAGATTAAATTGAATTAGATCTTTTAAAATTTGATTGGCGTTTTGATCTTGTAAAAAATCGGTCGCCGCAGTGGAATGCAAAGCTAATTCACTTAACGCAATGTCATGCCCCAGAACCTGAACATAGTTTTTATAATCCGTTTTTTCAAATTTATAATCTAATAAATCATCTTTGATCTGAAATGAAAGACCAAGATGCAGTGCAAACTTTCCTAGCTGCTCAAGTTGAGCAGTTGATAATTCTAAAATCTGACCGGACCCTAACACAGCTGCTTGAATCAGGTTTCCGGTTTTTAATATGTGTAAGTGCTTGAGCTGTTCTATCTGCAAATGACCATTGACTTGCATGTCCAAC
>JANPNP010000120.1:0-2182 GCA_031427535.1 Bdellovibrionales bacterium
CTATGATGAAATTATAAAAAACCTGGGAACGCCCTTCTTTATAAAACCAGCCAACGCCGGAAGCTCTGTCGGAGTTCACAAAATAAAAACAGAAGATGATTTCAAATTAAAAATTCAAGATTCATTTTTATATGATCATAAAGTAATCGCTGAGCAATTTAATGAAGGACTTGAAATTGAATGCTCAGTGCTTGGCTTAAATCAAAAAGCGAAAGCCTCACTACCCGGCCAATTGAAAGTAAATCACGAATTCTATTCGTACGACGCAAAGTATTTGGATGCCAACGGTGCTGAAATTATTATTCCAGCACGCATTCCAGAAAATCAAATTAAAGAAGTGCAACGTTTAGCTGTTAAAACCTACGAAATTTTGGGCTGTGATGGGTTAGCGCGGGTTGATTTTTTCATAAATAAAAATGGCGATATTTTAGTAAATGAAATAAACACGCTACCTGGCTTCACACAAATTTCAATGTATCCGAAAATGTGGGAAGCCAGCGGCTTAAAATACGCGGCTCTGATTACCGAGCTTATACAAATTGGTTTTGAAAAATTCGCTAACGATCAAAAATTAAAACTCGATTTTAATTAACTTATTCGTTGATACATTTCACTTTTTGTTCACCTTGGTAAAGACAGCTTTTTTGTTTGGTACCATCAACGCCGTTACCAGCTGTGGGCCCGGGCTCGCCTGGATCGCCTTTATTGCCACTACCGCCCGGAGCACAGCGAGTTGCCAATGATCCAATGCCGACCAAACACTTGCCCGGAATTATCTCCCGACAAGCATTTTTAGCGCGCAAGACTTGATCGTAGTCTTCCTCGCCACCATCTCCTGGTGTTCCCGGGTCTCCGCCTTCGCCGCCGCCTCCTCCAATACTGCCAGTTCCAAACACGCCGGGTTGTGATTCTAAATTTACATCTAACAATTCATCTGAATTTGAAATAGTTGCTTTGCCGGAATGCCCCCCACTTTTGCCGGTGTTTCCTGGATAGCCTCGAAGCCCTTTAAATCCATTACCGCTTATACCTGAAGGTTTAGTGCAGTGAATGCCAAATCCATATCCCTCAACTTGTATTTGGAATTCTGCAAGGGTTCCACGTGGCCCGGTTGCCCCTTTCAAACCTGCATCTGGTGCACGTGCTGGGCTTCCATGACCACCGTTTTCACCTTTCATAAATACTGTTACGTCGCCTGAACCATGTTTAATTTCAATACGAAGCACGCCACCGTCTTTGCCGTCAACATCATTTACTGCGCGCGCATTTGCGGAATAGGCCTGGATAAACCCTGAATTAGAAACCAAATTTTGAATTTGAATTTTTCCAGAGTAGTTCTCAAAATAAATTCTTTTTTGCAAACCTATGTTTAAACTTTCAAAATAAATTAATTTTGTTTTTTGATTTAATGCATACTTTTGCGCTAAATTTAAATCTTCAACAACATCAATGTTTAATGGTGGCAAAACTTCCACTTCCTCTAACAAAATCAGTTGGTCTTCCACTTTTGAAAAAAACTGGTAATTGACTTTATTTTCTGAAATAAGCAAATCCGACCATTCGGCATTTTCGTTGAACTCGGCACCAAATTCGGAAGCCTTATCACCGTCAGTTTTCTTAACCACCACAGACGCCGGCCAGTTTGCTGCTGCGCTAAAGCGAACTTTCTTTAAATTCGCTTTGCCATCGACATCATAACTGTAAGTCAGCTCAGTTTGACTGCGTGTATTTTTTTCTTCTGGTACTTCGTTCGTCACCACTTGGGGCACCACTTTATTTTCGGCGCCCTTCTTTGCGACCTTCATACACGCCGAAAAGCTTACCAAAAGCACGCTTGCTAAAATTTTATGTTTCATTAATTCCTCCGTAATTGATGGGTATGTGCATTTTATGAAGATTTGTTTTGGCTGATCTAGCGCCTAGCTAACGCCGATTGCCGGACCTTGGTCTGTGGCCGGATTTTGCATGGATTATTAGTTACCGTTACTATTTCCCAGGAGACCCCATTGAAAGCAGTTCAGTACTATGAAAAGGTCGCAAGCACGCAACAAAAGGCCTATTTACAACTGCAGTGTCACTGCGTTTTGTGCAACACCACCCTAGAACTTCAATTTGAAACCCCAGCCCCTAACGAGATTAAAGAAATTGCCCACTGCCCGCAGTGCGAAATCAGAACACGGGC
>JANPNP010000121.1:0-6582 GCA_031427535.1 Bdellovibrionales bacterium
CAAACCAATTAGGTGGCTCTGTTGTTGCCGGAACTTTGAAAGAATATGGGCTAACAGAAATTGAATGGGACAGCCAAGCCCACAGCAAATTAGATATGCCATGGCCAAAGAAACATAAGATTTGGATGAGCCACGGTGATGTGGTTGCAAAAATTCCACCGTGATCAGAAGCGTTACTAAAATCAGAACAGCACATTGCGGGTTTTTTCTCGGATCGGTACTGGGCGCTTCAGTACCATCCGGAAGTTTCGCACTCGGAATACGGTAAGGACGTTTTAAATCAGTTTGCTTTATGGACTGGCGCCAAAGCCACGTGGATGCGTGATGAAATTTTATTAGCATCAAAAAATGATATTTTAGCAAAAATAGAAAGCACGGGGCACGTGCTTTGCGCTTTAAGCGGCGGTGTCGATTCATCTGTTGTTGCAACATTACTGACAAAGACTTTGGGCGCCGAACGCGTGCACTGTTTATTTATTAATAATGGCCTTTTACGTGAAGGCGAATTTGATGCCGTTATGGCTTCATACAAAAAAATTGGTTTGAACGTCATTGGCATAGATGCGGAAGAGTTATTTTTAAATGAGCTTGCTGGTATAAGTGATCCGGAAAAAAAGCGAAAAACAATTGGTAAACTATTTATTGATGTCTTTGAAATGACTTTAAATAAAGAGCTTTTGGCGTTTAAGGATAAAATTCATTATTTAGCCCAAGGCACGTTGTATCCGGATGTGATCGAAAGTGTTTCTTCGCTTGGCGGTAGCGTGACTATAAAATCCCATCACAATGTGGGTGGGCTTCCTGAAAAGATGAAATTAAAATTGGTAGAACCCGTTCGCCACTTGTTTAAAGATGAGGTACGCAAGTTAGGTGCTGACTTAGGCTTAGCTGCTAATTTTATTGATCGGCATCCCTTTCCGGGTCCGGGCCTAGCTATTCGCATCATCGGAGATGTTACAAAACAAAAGATAGAAATTTTAAAAAAGGCAGATCATATATTTATAAATGCGCTACGAGAACACGATTTGTATGCTAAAATTTGGCAGGCATTCTGCGTGCTACTTCCAGTGCAAACCGTTGGTGTGCAAGGTGATTCGCGTACATATGAATTTGTGTTAGCGCTTCGTGCCGTGACCTCGGTCGATGGCATGACAGCGGACTGGTTTGATTTTGATGCTAAATTCCTGCGTTTAGTTTCAAATCGAATTACCAACCAAGTGCGCGGGATTAACCGTGTGGTTTATGATATTACAAGTAAGCCGCCGGCTACAATTGAATGGGAATAGGTAAATCATGAGTTTTGTTCACCTGCATGTACATTCTGAGTATTCGCTATTAGAAGCTGCGTGCAGATTGAAAGGTCTTGCAAAAAAAGCTGCCGAATACAAGATGCCTGCCGTAGCGCTTACGGATAACGGCAATATGTTTGGTGCCATCGAGTTTTATTTTGCCTGCATGGACCAAGGCGTAAAGCCCATTCTTGGTCTTGATGCGTACATAGCGCCAAATTCGCGCTTAGAAAAAAAACAAGATCCTAATCAACGCTACGCCGAGGTTGCACTTGGTCCTAAACGCTTAGTTTTTTTAGCGCAGAATTTTGATGGATACCAAAACCTGTGCCAGCTAAGTACCATCGGTTACCAAGAAGGCTTTTATTGGAAGCCGCGTATCGATTATGAATCTATCAAAAGACATCATGCTAATTTAATTTGTTTAACTGGCGGTTTTCGCGGTGAAATTGTAGATACCTTTTTAAAAGAAGGGCCAGATTCTGCCTTAAAAAAAATTAAAGATTTAAAAGAAATTTTTGATGATAGGTTGTATATTGAAATGTGTGCCACGCGGCCGGAATGGAAATCGATCAATGAGTTTTTGATTGAAGCGGCTGGAATTACTAAGACCGAATTGGTCGCAACGAACGACGTGCACTATTTAACTCAGGATGATCAGATAGCACAGGAAGTTTTAGTTTGTATCGGATCGAACAAGACGTTGTCGGATGATTCAAGGTATACGTTAGGAAGTTCTGATTTTTATTTTAAATCTGCTGAAAAGATGCAGAATCTGTTTAAAGCCACTCCGCAGGCAATTGAAAACACTTTAAAAATTGCCGAACGCTGTGAGGTCAAATTTAAATTAAAAGATGCAAATGGCAAAGCCATATACCATTTACCAAGCTTTCCAACGACAGAGGGCCGAACGGTAAAAGAAGAAATGCTTTACCGCGGTGACATTGGGCTTTCGGAACGTTTTCAGGAAATGGCTGAAAAAAATATAATTTTATCCGTTGATCGAAAAGCAGAATATCAAAAGCGCTTAGAATATGAATTGTCAGTCATCGACCGCATGGGCTTTAACGGGTATTTTTTAATTGTTCAAGATTTTATCATGTGGGCTAAGAACCGTGATATTCCGGTAGGTCCAGGACGGGGTTCCGGGGCAGGGTCTATCGTCGCATTTTGCTTAAAGATCACGGATTTAGATCCGATACCTCACTTGTTACTTTTCGAGAGGTTTCTAAATCCAGAGCGGGTTTCCATGCCCGATTTTGATATCGACTTTTGTCAGGAGCGGCGCCAAGAAGTTATTCAGTACGTAACTGAAAAATACGGCTCTGAATCGGTTTCGCAAATTATTACATACGGAAAATTGCAATCCCGAGCTGCCATAAAAGATGTCGGCCGCGTACTGGGTTTAACTTTTGGTGAAGTAGATTTAGTTTCCAAATTAATTCCCGATAAATTAGGGGTTACCCTTTCTGAGTCGTTAGAATTAGAGCCCCGTATCCGTGAAATGATGGAATCAAATCCCACTGTTGGTACGTTAATGGACTTAGCTTTAAAAGTTGAGGGCCTGGTTCGGCACGCAGGGATTCATGCAGCTGGCGTGATCATTGCCGATGGCAGTTTGGTGAAGCATGCGCCAATGTACCGAGGCGCTGAAGACGAAAATGTTGTGCAGTACGACATGAAGCATGCGGAAAAAATCGGTTTAATTAAATTTGATTTCTTGGGCTTAAAGACGCTAACCCATATTCATTATGCTTTAAAACTAGTGCAGAAGAATCGCGGCATCACAGTAAAAGAAAAAGATATCTCGATTGACGATCCAAAAATCTATGAACTGTTATCTCGTGGAGATACTGCTGGAGTTTTTCAGTTTGAGGGTGAAGGCATCAGTGATGCGACCAGGAAAATTAAGCCATCTAAATTTGGTGATATTACTGCAATCACATCGTTGTACCGTCCAGGTCCTATGGCAAATATTCCTGAATTTGCTAAGCGAAAAAATGGCGAAAGCCCTGTTGAATACATTCTTCCAG
The DNA here is from genome assembly GCA_031427535.1 of Bdellovibrionales bacterium. Classification (GTDB taxonomy): domain Bacteria; phylum Bdellovibrionota; class Bdellovibrionia; order Bdellovibrionales; family Bdellovibrionaceae; genus Pseudobdellovibrio. The sequence continues at coordinate 3,323 of JANPNP010000121.1, forward strand.
AAACAAAAAAGGTTTTAGAAGAAACATACGGCATTATGGTTTATCAAGAGCAAGTGATGGGAATAGCTTCAGCTATTGCCGGTTACAGCTTAGGCGAAGCCGATTTACTACGCCGGGCCATGGGTAAAAAAATTAAATCGGAAATGGATCAGCAGCGCGAGCGTTTTTTAAACGGAGCAAGTGCTCGTGGACACGATAAAAAGAAATCCGAAGAACTATTTGAACTGATGTTTAAGTTCGCTGACTACGGATTTAATAAATCCCATGCAGCAGCGTATTCAGTAATTACCGCACAAACGGCTTGGATTAAACATTTTTACCCGGCCGAATTTTTTGCAGCGTTGTTGTCAACTGAGGTCGGTGATACGGATAAAGTCGTAAAGTACGTTAAAGATGAGCAAAAGCGGGGATTAAAAGTACACACGCCGGATGTGAATTTTTCTGAGTATTTATTTACCGTTAAAAAAGATGACATTTATTTTGGCTTAGGTGCGATTAAGGGTGTTGGCGAATCAGCAGTAGAAGCTATTATTAATGCGCGTGAAAAATCCCCCGATAAAAAATTTAATACGTTAGAAGATTTTTTTAATCATGTTGATCTAAGACTTGTGAATAAACGTGTGATCGAAGGCCTAATTAAAGCCGGTGCATTTGATCAGTTTGGTTATCACCGGGCCCAATTAATGAGTGGGTATTCGCAGTTCTTAGACCGCGCTGTCGAGCATCAGAAAGACAAAGAGTCGGGTCAGGTTTCCCTTTTTGAAATGAGCGCACCAGAAGAGACTGTAGTCACTTTGCCACAAGTAAAAAGTTGGAGCCGCGTTCAGTCACTATCTTTCGAGAAAGAAATTTTGGGATTTTACTTAAGTGATCATCCACTTCGGGGCTTTGAAAATTTCGCAAAAATTTGGACTTCGTGCACGGTATCTGAATTACCAACGTTGATGTCACCAGAGGAACTACAAAAAATTGCAGATCAGGGAAAGCCCAAGTGGGGCGAAAAGAAAAATCAAAAACGCGTAATCGTCGCGGGATTAATTACTGATTACAAAGAACTGGTAACTAAAAAGGGAACGCGAATGGCGTTTGCTAAAGTAGAGGATTTAACTGGAAGTTCTGAATTAGTTATTTTCCCGGATACGTTTGCAAGGTATCAAGAATTACTAAAAGAAGAAAAGCCCCTGCTGATCGGTGGCGGATTAGAAGTAGAAAATGGCAATGCAAAAATTATGGCTGATAGTTTTGCACTTTTTGATGATGTCTTAAAAAAGACGAAACGCATTTCGGTGCGATTAGACAAAATTGCGCTAGAAGATTACGATAAATTAGACGGATTATTAACTGAATGTAAGGGTGCGACAAACGTCCGGTTAGTCATGAACATCGAGGGCCAAGACATCGAAATATTTGCTGAAAAGCCTCATCAGATCGAGATCTCGGACCAGTTTTTTGAAGGTGCTCGGCAGCTATTTGGTCGCACTGACTTTATCGAAGTTTAATTCTAGGTTATGCTAAAGGCTTAACGGATTATCATGTCATTTTGGCGTAGGAGTTTTCATGACTAAAAATGTGGTCGCATTTAAGTACTTGATAATGGCATTCATCGGATTTGGTTGCTCGGGAAACCGTGTAAAACCAGCTGGGCCCACTGAAGTTGCAATTGAAGCTCCGGGTCTTAAAAGACAAATTAAAGATGTCGACTTCAAAGCAAGGCTTGAGGAAAAGGGTCCTAAAAAAAGAATTGTTGTTTTACCATTTGTCGACATCGGTGCGGATCGACCAGAAGCAGCACGATTAAAAGCGCGCGAAGCCTTCATGGACGAGCTAAACAGGTCCGATGAAATAATTGCACTAGATTCTAATCAACTGAAAGTAGATGTGACCAAATACATGTCGGGTGGTGATTATGATTTGGCTAAAATTGCAAAAGACTCACAAAATGCAGGCGTTAGCTCCTTAGTTGAAGGTAAAATCATTGATCTAAGAATTAAAAAACAAACAGATAAAGTTGGAATTGTCCGCAATCTTAAAACAACTTTTGAAGCCGTCGTTAGGCTACGCATTTTTAATATTCGATCAGGAAAAGAAATTTTTCATACCGTAAAAACGGTAGCTATTGAAGATGAAAGCACGCGAATTGCAGAGCGCGTATCATCTGATTTATTCTTCATTAATAATCCTGAATTGGTAACTATACTTATAAAAGACGCTTTTTTAGATTTCACACCGCAGTTGTTTGAATCGATGAACGTTGTGATCTGGGAGGGTCGAATTGCAGCGCTTAAAGGCGAAAAAATTTACTTAAACGTAGGCCGCATATCTGGTGTGCAAGTCGGTGATATTTTAAAGGTCGTTGAAGATGGCAGCGAAATCTATGACCCCGAGATTGGCTATCATATTGGCAAAGTTTCAGGTCAAGCTAAGGGAACATTAGAAGTTGTAAGTTACTTTGGACAAGATGGTGCCGTCAGTGTTATTCATTCCGGAGCAGGATTTAAAGAAAATGACCGAGTTGAACTTTACCAGTAATCAGATAGCAAGTGATACGCTACAAAAGCGAAAAAAACATTTCGACTACGAGGCCTCGTATTTAGGGATCATAGATTACAATAAATCTATCCTGATTCAGTTGGCATTAGGCAATTTAGCAAAATCTAGAAATCAAATTTCTGTTTTAGGATTGCAGCATCCTGCAGTGATCACGTTAGGTCACAGGGCCGACGAGTCCATAGAGCTTCTACTAACTAAAAATGCTGCCAGCATCCCCACTGTGCGTAGTTCACGTGGGGGCCTTGCAACCGTCCATTCAGAAGGTCAGCTGGTGATTTACCCCATTCTTAATTTGAAGTTTTTTAAATTAGGGGTGCGTGATTACGTCTATCTTTTGTTATTAACCACCCAAGACTTACTTAAAGCATATGGAATTTCTGCAAAAATAGATTTAAATGGCGCAGGTGTTTACACAGATGCCGGTAAAATTTCATTTTGCGGAATTCAAGTTCACGAGGGTATCACCAGTCACGGAATCAGCTTAAATGTGCGTAATGATCTGAACTTGTTTCAGCTTATCAGATCGTGCGGAGTGCAAGATTTAAAATTAGATTCATTAAGCCATTATCAGGTTTCAGACACTGCAGATGAGGTTTTTCAAAAGTGGTCTGTGTGTTTTCAGAATAATTTACGAAGCACGGTTTAGTCTTAATTACTTTTTTCTTTAATTGCTCCGACAGCACCACGAGGTCCGCCTGCTTCCCCACCGC
>JANPNP010000122.1:0-2568 GCA_031427535.1 Bdellovibrionales bacterium
GCGATTTAGATCAACGCCGAACGTGCCATCCGCATTGCGGGCGCGATTTTTTCGCCACATTTTGTAACTGCCGTCTTTAATGTCGAATTCCATACCATCCGGATTTACTACGGGAATAATGTGGGTGTCGCGCGAATGAACTAAATCAACCACGCGTTTGTTTCCGGCGCGGTATTGCTCGACCAGATACTTGGCCCACATCAATGGCATTTCTACTGATAAGTGCTCGCGGGCATGGTGGCCACCCATAAATATTGCGGCCGGTTTTTCTGAGGCATGAGCATCGTCATCCGTGATACGCACAGCCCAGATGTCGTGGCCTTCTGCGGTTTTAGCAATACTAGAAAGTTTAACTAAATCAGGGTTGGCATTTGCAAGGGCTGTTAAGGCCGCCGATAGCTCTTGGTAATTATGGTAAACTGAATCTTTCGTGGGAAAGTCACGTTCAAAAGCTAGGTTAGATGCAGCTTGTAACCAACCCAGTTTTTCTAAGGCCTCTTTTTGCAAATCATTGCCGTAAGCAATGACGTAATCATCTTTTACAATCTCAATGGCCGCACCCGTGTTAGCAATTACCGAGCGTTGAAATTTGTCGCTGGCGGCTACTTTCATCCAATAATATTGATAGTCCGTTGATTGCACTTTTTTTATAGAAGAAAAAGTGAATAGGCAAAAAAGCGATAGCAGCGCTATAGTGGTTTTTTTCATATGGTCCCTTCCGTGGGAGATAATTAAATTGTTTGATCCCCGACACGTTTTGCCGGATCACAACCAGCTAAAAGCCTAGCATGTAGTCCATGTGAACCAAGAATTTACAACGGATCTAGACCTATGTCTGGTAAGATTCAGTATTGAACCGGCTTTTGTGGATGCTGTAATTGTTAGGCTGCAGAGAAGTTTGGCGGCCTTGCAGATAGTTTTTCAAATAGCTGATCTTTTTTTATAAAATTAATTCCCAATCCTAACCCTTTGGACCACACAATTTCAGCGTCTATAGTATGGGTTTTATTTACCTGACGTAAAAGTATTGTCATACGCAGTAGCTCGCCGGGCTTGGGGGTGTACTTGGCATTAACAATCTCTAAAAAGGCACCTGTTTGCGATAAATTCGTCATACGACAATAGATCTTACCTAGGCGGCCGTAAATTTCCAGTTGGGCATTTTCTTTGGTTAAAAAGCGCTTCGGTGACAATGGATTTTCGGAAGATTGATTTTGCATGAAAGGCCCTCACTACCTATTCTAATCGGTTTTTTCACAAGAGAAACTGAAAATAATGTTTCGAATTTAGTGTAAAAAAGTTAGCCAGTTTTCAATAAATTAATCTACTAACACTTGCTCTTTGGACCAAATTTCATAGCGTAAACCTGGATGGGCGTCACTAAACTGACTGTACGCAATGCCGAAATTAGCAGGTAATTTTAAGTCATACTTTGTATCGCCATCAAATTTACCTGGTATACGAGTGATATAAATAAAATTAGTATCAGGAAGACTTTCCCGGTAAATTTCCCCGCCGCCAACGATCATGACTTCGTCCGGCCAAACCTGTGACGAAATCAATTTTTCTGCCATAGTGTAAGCTTCTGGTAATGACGAGACATACCGCACGGATTCGTGATCAGAATCATGCGCTTGTCTAGAAATCACTATATGGAATCGCTTTGGTAGCGGCTTTCCTAAAGAGTCATAGGTTTTACGACCCATAATCATTATTTTTCCGGTGGTGCGCTTTTTAAAATATGTTAAATCCTCTGGAAAATGCCAAAGCAATTTGTTGTCCTTGCCAATAACGCCGTTTTCACTGACAGCAACTATGTGGGATAATATCAAACAGCGACCTCGGCCTTAATTGCTGGAAGCGGTTCATACCCCTCGATAGTGATGTCTTCAAATTTAAAGTCGAAGATATTTTTTATGTCCGGATTTAGTTTTAACTTGGGTAATGTTTTTGGCGTACGTGAAAGCAGTAAATTTACTTGTTCGAAGTGGTTCGAATAAATATGCGCATCACCCAACGTGTGAATAAATTCACCGACTTCAAGGTTACAAACTTGCGCTACCATATGAGTTAGCAAAGCATAACTTGCAATATTAAACGGAACGCCAAGAAAAATATCCGCACTGCGCTGGTACAACTGACACGAAAGCTTACCGTTTGCGACGTAGAACTGGAAAAATGCGTGACAGGGTGGAAGCGCCATCTTTTCAATTTCGCCAGGATTAAAAGCGACAACCATAAGCCGTCTTGAATCTGGATTTGTTTTTATTTGCTGAATGACTTCTGAAATTTGGTCTACGGTTTTTCCATCAGCAGCTTCCCACGAACGCCACTGCTTACCGTAAACTGGGCCTAGTTCGCCGTTTTCATCAGCCCACTCATCCCAAATTGAAACTTTATTATCTTTAAGATATTTGACGTTCGTTTCACCTTTTAAAAACCAAAGTAGTTCATGAAAAATAGAACGCGTGTGTAATTTTTTAGTCGTTAATAATGGGAATCCGTCACGCAAATTAAAACGCATTTGATAGCCAAAGACACTGGTCGTGCCTGTGCCGGTGCGGTCAG
>JANPNP010000123.1:0-2552 GCA_031427535.1 Bdellovibrionales bacterium
AGCGCCAACACTTTTTACGTTTGGAGAAGCAAATTTGGCGGGATGAATGTCAGCGAGGCGCAACGGCTGCGGCAACTCGAAGCCGAGAATGCCAAGCTCAAGCGGATTGTGGCCGAGCAAGCGATGGACAATATCGCTTTGAAGGTTGATGATTTGCGCGAGCACTTGATCTAGTTCTGGTAATGTTGGCGGTGTTGTCGCGATGAAGTCGACAGGTTCATTTTGCAATCCGAGTTCGTAACTGCCATCGATGAAAAGCTGATGGAAATGAAAATTTAAGTTGAGGCTTCCGCCAAATCGCTGAATCAGAGTCACCGCGCCTGATTTAGCTTTGAGTTTTGCAAGCCCTGCTTTTTTGCGATAGTACTTCGATACGGCAGCGTGTGTGATGTCTAGGGCTTTGGCCATGATTTTTGGTCGCACGGCCAAGCACAGTCTGATCTGGAATGGAAAACTGAGCACCCACTGCCGGATGGGCTGAATCGGCAGAACGGAGTCGACTAAATGCGCTGCTGTTTCACTCATGCGCCGGGCGCCACAGCTGGTGCAGAATCCACGGCGCTTACAACTGAAGGCGATCAAGTGTTCGAACTGGCAGGACTGGCAATGGAAACCCAGAATCATTTTCGATCTGGTTTTGGAAAGTGAGCCAGTTGTTTTGGATAATTTTGTAGAGGACCGTTTCTTCGGGCTTATGCCGGGCGTAGGTGTATTGTTTGAGCGCAGGATTTGATTCGACCACGTGATGTGAGGTTCAGCAATCGTGCGCCCAGTAAGGTTCACATTTTAGACCACTGCTGGCGTTGGTGCTTCCGAAAGTCGTGGTTATCTGGTCGCAATCGTCAAGTCAGCTCATTGAATTTGAGCAGCGGCCGCCATGCAAGTAGGGCTAGCGACTAACTTTTTAACACTCTTTGAAGACACTTCAAGAAATGAAGCGTCTTTTCTTTTTTTCCACTCAAACTTTTGCAGAATGATTTCCTTGTGGTAAAACCCGTACTCATCTTAAACGGGGAAAATTATGAAGCGAGCAAACTTATTAGTGGTGGCTTTTGTCTTTTCAAGCCTCATCGCGGAAGCACAATCATCTAAATATTTTATCGTGCAGAATATTGCGACGGAAAAAATGCGCGTCTACGAGCGCTGCACACAAACCACGGACTGTGCTCACCGCATGGTATTTCAAACCGATATGGTCGCTGGTAAGATTTCGGGCGACCAAGGCTTGTGGACCCGAGTGGGAACTTTCAAAATAGATAAATGGGTGAAATTCTACGAAGACAAAGCCAGCACGTACCCAAGTTGGTTCGATTCTAAATATCCAGCAACACCCGCCCCGGGAAATTCTTTCGGCGAGTGGATGGAAAAACAGTATATGCCAGATGGTAAAGGCAGTATGCGCGGAGCTTTTGGTTGGTATGCCGCGATGATTACGCCAAATGCGGACGCTCAGTGGATTCACGGAACAATTGGCTGGGGATCAGACGAAAATCGTTTCATCGAGCAGACCCGAAGTTTCACGGCTAATATTTTTACGGACCCACGTTCACGCGGTTGCACTCGATTAGAAAATCGTGCGGTGGCATTCACTCAGTCCTTCGTTCCTGCCGGCACGGATGTGTTCCGAGTCTACGCTTTGGAAGCTTTGGCCGATGGCCAGCTGCAAAATTATGAAAATCAAAAAAATCCTATTCGCTTTGATTTTATTTTGACCAGCGATCAAGTACGTAAAGATAATCCGAACTCAATTTCAAAAAATGCCGTTGAACGGCGTCTACAAGCTGGTCAGATCAACTCGGGTGATGTTCTAGAAGAAGGTTCTTACATCGCGTCTCAGTATCCAGAAGGCCAAGGCTTAACTGACAAGCGCGCAAGCTCGGGTCGGTCGGGTGACACGTATTCACTGGGTGAGTCCGCTTTTAAGGGCGCTTTCTTGATCGATGAAGGTCGATTTGTTAATTACGATCATCCAGAAAAAATGCCACGCGGCGGAGTTTCTGCTAACGGCGCTGTCTTACCGGACTACGCAAAATCGAGATCAAATAATTTCATGGTGATTAAATCTAAAAAAGTATACAACACGAATTCTTTTGAAAACGATCTTTACCAAAACTAAGTTTTTTTCAAACGACTTAAGACACGATTTTTAATCTGACTTATGGCCCTGATTTTAATCAGGGCCCCTAGAATTAAAAACTAAAAAAGAAAATGAATGGGGATATTTTTGTAGTAATTTACCACTAAGGCTTGTGACCGAAAAAACAATCACGAAGATGTACGGATTACGCTGGGAGGTTGAGAATAGCTTCCGTGACTTTACGCAGACAATACGTTTAGAGCAATGGCATTCAAAGTTTATCAACGGAATTAGGCAAGAGCTGTACGTAGCTTTGGTTTTATATAATTTTGTGAAGTTGAAAATATTATCCAAGTTCGATACTGCAAAAGAATGTATGAAGGACGTCTACAGGAAGCCAAATTTTAAGTTATTATTTGGTTGGATTACCTCACGACTTTACAAAATATTTAAAGGGATACGCGATGTTATGAAA
>JANPNP010000124.1:0-8079 GCA_031427535.1 Bdellovibrionales bacterium
CTCGCGTCGCGATAGGTCGCGTTCACGCGCACCTTCGCACCGATCGCGGAGCGGTTGGAGACGCTGCCCACCAGCTTCACGTTGAGCCAGGCGTTGTTATTGCCGTTGTTGTGATAGAGTGAGTATTAAATGTGTACAGCAAATCTTTCATGTCGTAACTTCCGGCATCATACGAAAAGCCGGGCTTCATAAAATTTCTGCCACCAGCAACAAGCACTGGAACGCCACCGCTTCCGTCCATGTGATTACCATCGGTAACTGCAAAGCCATTTAGCAAAATTGTATTATCCAAAATAGGGCTGCCACTTGGATCTGTTACACCTTTTAATTTGTTAATTAAATACGTCATTAAATACATGTAATAGCGATCGCGATTGATGCAACGGTCACGGCCACCGTGTGAAATACCAATGTGACAACCAACTGATGTTAAGTCCACGTTATTGTAACGTATATCGTTAGGAATTTGCGCATCGTAAACACGCTCGCCAACTTCACCATCATACATAAAACTAACCGAGCGTGCGATGTCGCATTGAAATGCTATCACGATCATGTCCATAAACGCTTGCATTCGCTGAGTGTAATTTTGCTGTTGACCGTTACGATCCGAATTATCTAAAAAAGTTCCTGGTGCCGTGCTTGTCGGACACTGACGTCCCGCTACTGGTATTGGTGCAACCGCATTTAATTTTGTTTCTAAATCGCGAAGATTGCTAAGGTGTTGTTCTAATTTAATGTTATCGCTTTTTCCTAACTTAGTTTTTAATTCGGCTAAATCTTTATAGGCGCTGTCTAAGATGCTTTTATTTCTGACTGCTGCGCGCGCCGGAGCTGAGGTTGGAGCAGTCGGCGCAAGGTTTGCGAACATCGACTGGTATAAATAGTAAGGATTACGATTCGGTTCGACAACTTGACCGTTATTATAAGATAAATATCCGCTGTAATTGAACGGAAGACCATCCGGTGTTCCGGCGTCATTGCCCCCACTAAGTACTAGTGCTGGCTTACCTGAACTTCGTGCGTAAATTTGATCGAAAGAACTTCCTGGAACCGTACAATAGTTCGCACCTTTGGGGTCCGTAAATGTTTGACACGTTAAATAGCTTGTTACGCTAGATGCATGACCGCCACCACCCTTATATTCCCCTTGATTGCGCGCATCCATTTTCAAATATTTTATAATTGAAAAATCCCCACGATTTGCCGCGAAGGGTGCAAGGACCAGCGGTAGGTTCGTAGTTATTTGTCCTGTGGCAGGGTACCAAACCTGATCGCCTGGGCGATTGTAAGTTCCGTTTGGCATATACATTCCGATAAATCGTCTGGGGTCACCTTCACCAGCAGCGTTGGCTATACTTGGTATTAAACTTTCAAGCATTGGTAGTAATAATACTGATCCAGAAGATGAAAGAAAAAAGCGGCGGTTAATTTTCCAGTTGCTCATAGTAATCCCCAAATGACTTATAAAATCAAATTTCGAATTCAATCCCTATGTGCTTATCGGTAAAACTTTAAAATAAGAAAATGCTGGGTCCTTTAAAGTCCATTTAAAAACGCTCCTAATCGTTGCTACAGATTTTTAAGAACAAAATTTGTTGGGATTCATAAACTTATGTTGTTTAAGATTAACTTTATTTCTTATGGTCAAAAGTATAGATTCTCGAAACGAAAATAGGAGTCAAAATGAAACACAAAACAATCGCCCAGGTTGCTGTACTTATGTTGGTTGTCTACGGACTGACCGTGCTACTTTACCCAACACTTTTTAATCCAGATAAAAAAGGCATCGAGCCTGCTGTTGCACCACCCGTGACAACATCGCAAGTTCCAAACAAATAGCTACTTTTTGTTATTCTGATTTGCCATAAATCGCATTTGCAAAAGTTCGACACCTAACGCAAATGCCATGGGCATGTAAATGTAGGCCTTGGGAACATGGCCACCAAGCCCTTCAATTACCAGTGTAACTCCGATAGTAATTAGAAACGACAAAGCTAAAATTTTTAAAGTGGTGTGTTTCTGTACGAACGCCGCAATCTTTCCAGAAAAAACAAGCACCAGGACGAAAGAAACAATTACTGACGAATAGATCACCATAAGATTTTCTGTTAAGCCAACAGCCGTGATTACAGAATCAATTGAAAAGACGATATCTAAAATTAAAATTTGTGTAATCGCTGAGGCAAAAGTCATCGATGCTTTTTTTAGAATGTGATCATCATCTTTTGTTTCAACAACGTGATGAATTTCTTTAACTGCCTTGTACAGTAGGAAGGCGCCTCCGCAAATTAATACTAAACTTTTGTAACTTAAACTTCCAAGAATGGGTTGGCTTAGTTGCACTAGGTAACTTGCTCCCAGAAGCAAAATAAGACGCGCAGCTAATGCTAATCCTAAACCTATAATCCGAACTTTGTTTCTAATTACGGGCTCAACACGATCTGTTACTATTGAAATCAATAAAATATTATCGATACCTAATACCAGTTCTAAGCCTATCAATAACGCAAATGTTGCTAGTAAATTATAATCCATTTACGGACCTTAACTTTATCTAGATGAGTTGTCATTGCCTCCGTTCAACAGTCTGCGCTTAAATGAAGCTATTTTATAAGTTTGCTACTAAAAAATGAATATTTCTTAACGATTCGGGCACGTGCGCGTTTACCGGTAAATAATGTTACCGAGAATAGATCTCTTTCATGACTATTCGTTCCATTCGCAATTAAAAATCCCACAAATCAAGTTGAACCTAAGCCCAAATCTTTTTCGTCGATTTCGGTATTTTTGGCTAATGATTTTGAACTTTTTTAAGAACGCAAAAACATGTTCAACAAAAACCCTTTCGCTGGAGATGTTTTTATTCCGCTCCTTGTCTTCTTTACTGAGCGGATTTTTCTTGGTTCGCTTTTTTGGTATCGAAGATTTTGGATGGATTTTTTGAATGCCTTGGTAAGCGGTGTCACCGTTAATGTTCGTCTCTGGATGAACTCGATTTTTTGATTCTTTATAAAGTCGAAAATCGTGCTTTTTTTCAATTCCTTGCTTTGTTGAAATAATTTTTGATCCACTAACGCATACTTGTTGTTTGATTGTATGTCGTTTCTTTTTCCCCGAGTAATTCTGTTTTTGTCGATTCTTGTGGCGGCCAGATTTTTTGCGCTTAGGCCTTTCTATTGGACATTCTGTAACATCAAACGTGACACCTTTTTGATTGGATTTTAAAAGTTCTTTTTTGCCTGGCAAGTGTAAAACCTTTGCAGCTATTAAAATATCTTCAACCCACCTGCAAATACTCCATGCGCGTGATTCACTGACACCAAATTTCGCTCCGGTTTCAATAAAAGTACCGTAGTGGCGCAAATAACTGAGCATCAACAGCAGCTGATTTTCAAGAACTAGCTTCGGTTTGGCGCCACCACGCTGTCTGCGCAGTTTCTACTTTGGCTTTAAAATTTGAACGAACATCTCAAATGTTTCTTTTTTAATACCCACAACCCGGCGGAACTGAACCGACGGCAAGGATTTAATCTTATTCCAGCGCATAAAACCCCATTTTTTTGTTTACAAACATAATGATAGCATTATAATGCTATCATTATGGCAAATAAAAAAGTGGAGACTTTACTCAAAAAAATAACAGCAACTAAAAACGAACTGATCGCACTCGGCGATATGCGGCCAGGATCGGTGACAAAACAATTTCATAAACGTGGAGATAAAAAATGGCCTTATTGGCAGATTAGCTATACGCAAAACAAAAGAAGTAAAACAGAGTACCTAAAAGATGAGTTTGTTGAAAAAATTAAGACTGAAGTTGCAACCTACAAAAAGTTTAAAAAGCTTGTCGAAAAACTTGTGAATTTGAATGTCGAACTTTCAAAAGAAAGACTCGATATTTTGAAAACAAAACAAGAAAGCTAAATTATCTAAATCATTTCAACAGCTTGGTTTATCTTGGAACGAATAGTCACGAAAGAGATCTAATATTGGAATTGAACTTGGGCAGTTAATAATTATTTTACTTTTAATCCCGGTTTTTTGGCTTAAGAATAGCAAGTGGCGCTATGCTACAATAGCTAAGCAAGCTATTGGATTTATTATTTTTTGCTTCTCTTTGTACTGGATCTTTCAGCGGGTTTTGCTACTGGGGCAGCATCAGTTCTAACTTTTATTTCCGCTGAGACTACTTTTTTTCCCGCAAGTCCACGTGACTGTGGAATGTCCTCGGGTTTTTCTTTCCACACTTCGACGCATTTTCCATCACTAATCTGTCTTCCTTCAATCGAAGGAAATTCACGATCCATTTTTCTAAAAAATGGCTTTCGTTTTTTGTCGTCTTTTAGGTGAGCCATGTCGGAAGTGTAAAAAAATCCATTTACCGCTTCAGTTCGCTTTTTAAAACCTACTGGATGTAGAACTGCTTCGGTAGCTATACGAATGGTATTTTTCCAAATGTCGGATTCCATTCCTGATGCTTGACCTGATTTCCAAAACGGTTTTCCTTTTTCGATCGGCGGGCAAAGAGCGTGGTGCAAAGGTCCATTAGGTAAATCTACTCCATTTTTTTTCATAGTTTTTTGCCACAATGAAAATTGTGATGCCGAGGTACTGACTTTTGCAATATCAGGTTTGTCATCAAGTTGTGGCGGCTTAATAAATTCTTTGTGGCGTTCGATACTTTCGGCTCTGTTGACCACCATTCTGGCTACTGCCAAAGGATACTGAAGGCCTTTTCGATAGCAGCGGGCCATTTCGCCGTACATCGTCCTTGCTAAAGCATCAATTGCAATGACATCGTCATTCGTAATTCGTTTTCCCTTTTCATTATATAATTTGGGCGTCTTATTACTTCTGATCGTGGTCTTAATTAACGCATCGTAAGGGCTACCGCTTGGTAATGGAACTGGCAATTTAGTCGGAGGTTTTAGCGGGCAGAAACCAACGACCGAGGATAGCATTTCAGCCTGCTGAGCAATACTTAAATTTTCCACTGATTTCCCTAGGTCCTTGGCGAAATCTTCAATTTTCTTTATTGCGGGCTCTGGATAGTCTTTCCGTTTACAAATTTCTTTTTCTGAATTTAACGGCGAGTAAAATCCTGATGTTGGTTTTTTAGAAAGGTAAAAGGACTCGATAAAACCAGTACCCTTTTGGTTGTATATTTTCCCGTCTGCGCCCTTTCGTCGGTAACTAAATTCGATTTCTGTAAATTTTTCTGTAACAGTGTCATCTGTAACAGGGTCTATGGTTTTATGTAATTTCGAGGGGCCGATAACTCGAATATTGCTATCTCGATCTGGCCATCCAACAGCGTCTTTACACTTTTCTCTCTTAGTTACTTTATCAAACTCTCGTTCACAGTGCTTCCAGTTCTGGCCAGGTGTTTTGAAAACTGATATTGGCTCGTCATCATCTTCGACATTATCTAGGTACGCTATGTAGGGCTGAAAATTTGCGGACTGTGCATGCAGCGGACTAAGAACAAGGCACAGAATTAAAAAACCAGTTTTACCCATTTGATTAGCTTAAATAAGTAGGCCATAAGTTAAAAGTTAATACGGCGTATCTAGTCATAAGTCGCTTCGGTAAAGGACGTTGAAAAATCTTCGTCACTAAAGCATTATTTATTTATGACAAAGACCCGGTTTTATCGCCATTATAAAAATAAGCCCTATAAGTATCTGGGAACTGTTCGCCACTCTGAAACGTTAGAAGAACTTGTTCTGTACGAAACACTTTACGAAAATGCGCAAGGTCGAGTCTGGGTCCGTCCCAAGGAAATGTTTTTTGAAAAAATAGTAAAGGACGGAAAAGAAATTTTTCGATTTGAACCCATAACGTTTAAGTATATTGAAAGTTTTATGATTGGTTCTGTAGAAAAGGAAATTATTTTAGCAATTGGCCAAAAAAGCTTTTCTGGCTTCGACGAAGTGAAGCTTTCGCGTAAGTTAAATGAAGCGTTACAGCCTTATTTGCTAATAGCATACGACGTAGATAAACCGGTTGGGTTTAAGCTGGGTTTCAAACATGATGTCGATACTTTTAATTCCTGGTTGGGCGGAGTTCTTCCTGAATATCAGCAACTTGGCATTGCATCGGAACTAATGACGAAGCAACACGCTTGGGCTAAGACAAATGGATTCAAAAACGTAATGACCAAATCTAAAAGCAAGTTTCGGCAGATGATTGATTTGGACTTGAAGCATGGTTTTGAAATTGTTGGAACTGAAAAAGAAATAACGGGCGAAATTACCGTGCTATTTCAAAAATCGCTTAATATCTAAATGTGCGGGTATTGGTTTTCCGCTGATGGCTTCGGCCAGTGTCTTTGCTGCGCGAAAGCTTAAGCCCATTCCGTGTCCTGAGCAGCCAGCCATGATAAAGCTGTTTTTCTTAAGGGTTTGTTCACCTAAGATCATTTGTCCGTCTGGAGTAAACCCCATGATGCCGCTCCAGCGATGTTTAATTTGAATGGCCTGCGTATTTTTAAAATAACTTTTTGCAAATTCAGATAATGCGTCCTGAATCTTATCAGTGATTTCATCTTTATTCGTATTTTCGGCATCAAGATCTTTGTTGCGAAAGCCGCCTATTAATAATTCACCATCGGGTAATTGTCTAAAGTAACATAAGTGTTTCGTCAGATAACAGGGCCCTTTGATGATTGGCTTCAGCCGTTCTGTAACAACAATTTGACCACGCTGGGGTTTAACAATTTCTTTTAGGTTGGGAATAACGGTGTTGGCATAGCCATTCAGGCAAAATACAATTTTGTGCGCTACAATTTCTTTTGTGGGCAGTTGTAATGTCCAATCAAGACCTGCCATGTTGTAACTTTGCACGTCAGCGTTCAGCAGAAACTTTGTATTTTTAAGTTTTGATTTTATTTTCTTTAAAAGTTTTATTGGATGAATAAGTCCATCATGCTTGTACTGAATGGCACCGACAGCATTTTGCACTCCGTAGTGCGTTTCCAGGTAGTGACCATTAATAAGTTCGACATCAATTTTTGCATTTATCATTGTTTCGGCAAGTGTTTGATACCTAATCCAGTCTTCAGAGCTTGCGGCAACTGTGCAAGATCCTGTGGATTCAAAATCAACACTTGGTTTTTCACTTTGAATTATTTCTGAAAGCAGTAGCTCGCGATTTTCTTCTGAGAACTGCCAAATTTCGGTGGCTTTGGCTAATCCAAACTGCTGGTGTAATTTATTAAAATGCTCAGCCGAACCACACGTCATGAAACCTGCATTCCGGCCGGAAGCACCAATACCCAGCGAACCCTTATCGATAATTACAATTTTTAAATTAGGATTTAACTGCTCAAGCCAGTAGGCCATCGATAGCCCTGCGATACCCGCGCCCACAACGGCAACGTCGTATTGGTTGCTCGTAGCCAAATCAGTTTGCTTCATATCTAAATCTGTTAGTTGCCAAAAAGACGTTGTCATAAAGTTAAATACATCTCAACAGCAGTGCAGCGGCAAGGTTTGCCATCGTGCGTGCAAACGTAATCTACTTCAAACCAGTACAACGAATGTTCTATAATTTTTTTAAAACCAACTTTTTCTAAATACCTCACCGAAGAATTGTTCGGAGATTCTTTCCACGAATGAGTTGCCACGCCTTTGGCACCTAATTTTCGAAAAACCTGCAAAGATTTTTCAGATAACTTTGGACCCCAGCCCTGGCCCTGCATCTCTTTGGCTAAAAATAAACTTTGAAAGTACGCTGAACGCTCGACGGGAAATGGCCAAAGATCGGCACGTTGCTTAGCCCCTTTGCCATGTTCCCAGCTGCCTGGTGGAAAGGCTAAACGCAAGCCTTTTACTACATCGCTAGCTTCATCTATGAGTAAAAATGAACTGACACTTCCATCGGATGCAACCGAGCGCGCCTGATTTTGTTTTAATTCTTCAAAGGAGTAGTAGCCTTCACCAATTTCTGCATCAGTGAATTTTTTTACTTCTGTAATGTCGTCAGGTAGAAACGGTTTAATAAGCATTGCGAAACTTTCCAATAAGCCAAGATTTTGGTGTCAGTGCAATAATATTTCCGATCAGGCAAAAGATA
>JANPNP010000125.1:0-15415 GCA_031427535.1 Bdellovibrionales bacterium
CAAATGCAAATAGCCCTGCACTTAGTAAATTTTGTTTCAACATAAAATCTCCTTTAGGGTTACACTTCGTCTGTAAACAGATGCGAAAAATGGGCCCCCTCTGCAGTTGTTTAATAGCATCTGGCAGCTTTCAACTGGTCATCCTTTTTACATAAACAAATTTTGTCAGGTTACGACTTGGGGTCTGCACTTAGAGAACTTCGGGACATCAGCGGCACTTGCACCACCACCACCCCATGCGATAATTTGCATCTTGGTACATCCAGTGGGAATTGCGTACGTTTGATCGGTGCCAGTATATGCAAACCGTACTTGGCCGGGAACACAAAGATTTTTCCAATATGAAAACGGAAGAATAACCTGTGCGCTGGCAGTCGTCAGAAATAGTGACGATAACATAACCAAAAGAAAGCAACTTCTCATAGTACTAGGTTACTCCAATTGCAATGCGGGTCAATCCCCACCCTAAAACGAACCTATTGACCTAGTCATTTGGCCATTAGAAATGCTGCGTATTTATATGAGAATTTAGGCCTTACACCACACTGCCGTCTTGTAATTCGATAACTAAATCATATCCGTCCAAAGTTGATAGTCGGTGCGCGATAGTTACCAAAGTTATTCCTACTAGTGATTCACGAATTACTTTTTGCACCATGGCATCTGTTTCAACATCGACACTGGCTGTGGCTTCATCAAGAAAAATTATTTTTACTTTCATCAGTAAAGCACGTGCTAAGCAAATAAGTTGTTTCTGACCTTGTGATAAATTTGAGCCATTTTCTGAAACTTTGAAATCTAACATGCCACCTAAGCCCCGCACATAATTTTCCATCGAGACTTTTTGCAACACATTCCATATTTGCTCATCTGTGGCTTCGTTATAACGGTCAATGTTACTGCGTAATGTTCCCATAAATAAATTGGGATCTTGCGGAATCACAGCTAAATTTTTTCGCAAACTTTCCAGCGGCAAACTGCGAATGGACTGGTCATTAAATAAAATTTCACCGGATTCGATATCGACAAAGCGGTAAACGGTTTGAAAAATTGTCGACTTACCGGACCCAGTTCGGCCAATCAGCCCCGCACGCGAACCCGATGGTATTTTAAAATTTACATTTTTTAAAACAAGCGGCAGGTGTTCGGCGTATCGGACGCTGACATTTTTAAACTCTAAGTCACCTGTCTGTGGCCACAGACTAGATACTGCTTTTATGCTTTTTGTTTCCTCGTGCGGTAAGCGTGAATAAAATTTTAAGCGTTCAACCGACGTCATCCGCGATTCAAGATCTGAGAAAATCCGGACACCCCAATTTAAATGGCGCCAAAAATCAAGCGAATAAAGCGTAACTAAACCCGCAGTACCTGCAGCGATATACCCGCGATAACTGCTGTAAACAATTAACCCACACGTAAACATAGAAATTGTTGCACCTATTAGCGGAATACGTACCGAGAACCAACGGTTAATAATGTAATGCGTGTAAGACATCTGCGTCGAATTCTTAAGTTTAAAATAGAACTGATTCATTGCCCAGTCCATTTTGTGAAAAGCACGGATTACATGAAGTCCCTGCAACGTTTCTTTAAAATGCGCATACCTTGGGGACCTAGTTAAAGAATCTAATCTTTTCACTTCGCGCGCCACACGACGATAATCATTTTGAATTCTATAATATATAAAAAGCACTGGGATTAAAAACACGATGACTACAGGTAAAATAAATACGATTAAGCAGAAAGAACTTATCACGTGAAATAATGCATGGATGGTATGATCAAAGCTCCATTGCAAATGTATATCTACCGATTCAACGTCCCGCGAAAATCGTTGCAGAATTCGCCCCACGGGGGTGCTGTCGAAAAAGCGCATGCGTGTAAACATCACGGCTTTCAGCATAGCATCATGAAAAAATTGACCTGCTTTAATCCCCCGCGAAGTCCAAAACCAATTGCTAGCAAAAGTAACCAGCATGGTAACTATACCCAGCAGTCCATAAATCAAAATGATATCTAAAGCCTTAAATTCCGCAAGTTGATTGGACTGCGACAACCAGAATTTTTGCAGCATAGGCGCAGCCACGACCGCAATGGCGCCCAAAAAAAGAAGGCTCAATATCCAGTACCGTGATTTTCCGGTTCCGCCTAAGGCTTTAACGTAGTCAATATATACAGATTTTTCTACAGCACCAACCGACCGATCTTCGTCGTCAGTAATTCTAGATTCACTGGTAGCTTCCAAAGCTGTTGTTGTACGTGCGTTGTCATTTTTAAGTTGCAGTTCTTTAGATGTTTCTAAACTTTTGTTGCCCTCGTGGGTTTGTAAAAACTTTTGGAATGGCTTACAGGACTGACTTAATACGTCGAAGCTTCCAACAAAGTGTTCACCGTCTTGAAGAAATAATATCTGGTCAAACCGTTTCAAACTATTTAAACGGTGGGTCACCATCACGCGAGTTTTTTTGCTCCACAAACCGAAAATTAATCGTTCGCACAAAAGATCTTCGGTTGCGGGATCGACCGCCGACAAAGGATCATCTAACAGAAAAACATCGGCATCAGACAATGCGGCCCGAGCAAGGCTTACGCGTTGTCTTTGTCCGCCAGAAAGGTTTACGCCTTTTTCACCAATTTCTGTTGCTAGGCCCGCAGGCCAAGCGAACAAGTCGTATTCAAGCGCTGACGCGTACAAGACATTCTTCATTTTTTCAAGGTCTTCTTCACCAGATCCGAAAATAATATTTTCGCGCAACGAGGCGTTTACGATGAACGCTTCTTGCGGAACGTAGGCTTTTCTAAATCTATGCTGAAAGCGAATTTCCCCCGCGACACTTTGCTCTTCGGAAAGTAATAACTGCAGTAAGGTGGATTTTCCACTGCCCACAGGTCCGATGATGGCTAAAGACTGGCCTTGGTATAACGATAAGTTTAAGTTTTCAAAAAGTGACTTTTGATCCAAATAATGAAATCCAACCTCTTTGAATTCAACCAGATTTTGTTGCTTCGGAAAAAATTCATTTGTTGGCTTTACCTGATCTGAGTTTAAGAATTTGATGATTCGGTCCGAGCTAACCAAAATATTTATGAAGCGACTTATAAATTTCGATAGTCCGCCGAAATGGTCTTCCATGATGGCAAAAATGGATATACAAGTGAAGATAAGCGCTAAATCAATTTGAAAACCACGCAGTACATGAGTCAACAGTGTAGCAAACAAAACGATGGAGGTAATCGATGTGTAGATCAAGCCCCAGAAAACTTCTGCTTTAGCCAATTGGTATCTAGAATTAATTTCATTACGTCTTACAAGATTAACTTCGGATAATACGCTTTTTTCCCATACAAAGTATTTTACAACGCGAATGGCATTCATCACTTGGGTCATCAACGTCATTCGCTGGTCTCGAAAGGCCATCATCTGATCTTCTAAGTACATAAAGCTTTTGGAAAGTTTATTGGTAATGGGGATTAGCAAAACCATCACCAGTAGCGCCACTGCAGCTGACCATCCTAAAAAATAAAATAGTGAAGCGGTACAGCCAATTAATAAGACTGCAGCATTCGTTAAATCGATAATAGTAATTGATGAATCTGCAATGGCATCTGAATCAGCACTCATAAAATTGACAACGTCACCCACCGGAAATTTATTTTTTGCGCCAGACGAAAGTTTCAAAGCATGGGAAAATATTTTTTTATTTACAATATTCGTGGTGATTTGATTAAACTGTAGAGTTCGAAAAAAATAATGTTGAATGATAATACCTTGGCCACCACCACAGAGCCCGAACCCCACAGCCAGGAACGCTAATTCAATAAGTTCTTGCTGCGCAAATGTTCCTGCTTGCAGTCGCGTAATAAACGCATGAACCAAAAATGGCGTCGCGAAAGAAAGTAAGCTTGCTATTGTTTGAAAAAGAATTGCACGACTTGTGGTGGGCCATGAAACTTTAAATAACGACCGTAGAAAAACTTTTCGATCTGCCCAGTTTAAGTTGTCTTCTTTCCACGGAATATGCTGTGGATTAAGATGTGTTGGTAAATCAAGTTGGTCAGGCGCCTGCACCACGCGCGAGCGCCCAATATCAATTAGCGATTGAGCTTTGGAAAAAAGGATGTCAGAAAAAGGCATCCTGGTAGATTCTACGACTTATAAATTTTGGTCAACAGACCCTTTATCAGAAATTTTCACCGCTAGATCCAATTGGCGGCCTTGGCTTTTGATAGATGATTGCGGAAACTGCACCACGCGGCTTTGCAACTTTGTAAAAATGGGTTCTTTGATAGCTAGGTGATTGTCTTGCAACACGCACTGGCGCGCGACTTTGGCCACTTGATTAATAATAATTGGAGCTTTTATATTTGCAGTCATCTGCGTCGGATCATCAGGAATTGTAATAATATTATAATAAAATGCGGACTCTAAAGACGTTAATTTTAATGCTTCTAAGTCGTTACGATTTAATGATATCGCGTATTTGTGGCCAAAAATTTCGGGCTCTAAAACCGGAAACGCAACGGAAGGAAGTTCGCAACTTTGTAACCAAGCAAAAATGTCATCGTTTGGATCATCCAAAAGTACGAATTCGCGTAGGTCTTTGAACCCAAGCAAGCCTTCTGGAAAGGTCAAAACGTCATCGATTTTGAGCTCAACGAGACCAAACCGAGATGTTTTTATAACCACATGACCCCCTGTGAGAAACGCTGCTGATAAATAGGACATAACAAAGCCGCTTGCCGGTTAATAAAATTCTGGACCTAAATCGAGGTCACTTCAATTTTTTTTTTAAATGACGCAAATGTTTACAATTCTGAAACTTACCTTATTCAGGCTTTAACAGTTTAGAAACATCTTTCACGCGGTCAGAGCTGACTTGAACAGACTGTTCATTCTGATCTTGTATAGCTAAATAAACTTCTTCACGGTGTATCTTTGTGTCTTTAGGGGCTTCTATTCCTAGGCGGACTTGCTTTCCCTTAATTTGCACCACTCGAATTTTGATGTGATCATCGATAGCAATCGATTCTCCTAACTTCCTTGTAAGAACGAGCATGACGAAAACTCCTTTTCATCCGTGCATATTAATATGCACATTACCATGTATCGGTTCGATCTTGGCGGAAGTTGAATATTTGTTCTACCTTAGAAAGTCAAGAAGGCTCATGTTCACAAGTTTACCAGAAGTCTCAAGTGTGGCTTTTAAAGTTGTGTCGGATTTGTTCAAATCTGTCATAACCTGAAATAAATCCGCATCTTCGACCAACGAATTGTTCACTTTGTTGTCGATAATAGTCTTCTGATTGCCATCGGTTGAAGCATTTAACTGATTTACCCGACCGCCAATTTCAGCGCGTGCTAAATTAAGCTGATTCAATGCCTGATCTAAAGGCTCAAGCGCATCTTGAATGCCATACTTGTCGTTCGCCTTTAACGCAACCTCAAGCCCTTGCATAAGATTGAAAATGTTAACGCCTTCGCCGCCTATGACGGGATCTTCTTTTCCTAATCGCTGGATCCGACCAACGTTTGCTGGACCACGAGTTTCAATTCGACTTTCATCTTGTTCGTCATTTTTGAATTCGCGCTCAGCTTCGGAAATTTTATAATTTTGCAAGTCGTCTACACTTTGCGGAGTATCACCTGACGGTTTTATTTTTCCATCAGCGCCAACGCCGCGGCCTAAGAAAACCTTATCGCCCGATAAATTCATCGCAATGAAATGGCCCTTGTTGGTACCAATTTTCATTTCGCCGTCGTCGCCGCTGTATTCTCCGTCTTTTGTAAACGGTTGGGTCAACGTTTTATGCCCGGCAAATAAATAGCGTTCGCCAATTCGCCGATTTGCCATTTCCATCACGGCACCATTGATTTGCTCGATCTCGGCACCGATCATTTCTCGAGGGGATCCGCCGTTGGTATCGTTGGCAGCTTGCAATGCAAGTTCTTTAGCACGCACAATTGAT
The DNA here is from genome assembly GCA_031427535.1 of Bdellovibrionales bacterium. Taxonomy (GTDB): domain Bacteria; phylum Bdellovibrionota; class Bdellovibrionia; order Bdellovibrionales; family Bdellovibrionaceae; genus Pseudobdellovibrio. The sequence goes on from JANPNP010000125.1 coordinate 5,968, forward strand.
TCGGATAATTGTGCCAGAACAGATTCAGTCGTTTCTAAAAATAACCTGGCATTTTGTGCGCCACGTTCGAACTGTTCTAAGTTTTTAATTTCGCCGCGGTTTGATAAAACTTTTGTGGCACCAATTGGATCGTCAGACGGCTTTGTAATGCGTTTTCCAGTCGAAGCCTGATTTTGCAAAGTAGACAGCTCAGATCTACTTTTCTGAATGTTATTCATAATCTGAGACTGATTCATCTTATCTGTTACGCGCATTTAAAGCCTTATCCTTACATTCGTTTTAAACTTAGTACTGTATCAAACATTTCATCGGCCATCTTAATTATTCGAGCTGATGCTTCAAATGACTTTTGAAATTCAATCATTTTTGATGCTTCTTCGTCCAAGTTAACGCCGCTGATTCCTTCACGTGTATTTTTTAATTGATCGACAATATTTTTTTGTGTCTCAAACGCACTGTTTTCTCTTTGTGTCAACGTACCGATTTGACCTACTTTTGCATTGTAGAAATCGTCAAATGTGTACTGACCGTCGTTCATTAAAGGCTTAAACTGCAATGAATGAATGACGTTTGCAGTTGTGTTATCACCCACAGAATTCGGCTTCGCTGCGGCAGCGATTAAGCTGGCGTCGTCTTGTATGGATTTATTTAGCTTTAAGTTTTCAATGACAAACTGGCCATCTTGCGGAATATCAAAAAGCATTTGGCCCTGTTGTCCGTTACGGTCAAAGCCTTCCATGTGGGCTTTATTAACTTCATTTGAAATATTGTACGATAAAACTTCAATGTGATTCTTAATGTCCGTAACAATATTATCACGCACATCAATGGCACCGCCAATGCCGCCACGCTTAAACTGATCCGTAATATCAACGACAGAGCCACCATCCGAAAGTTCATAAAGAACTTGAATCTTATTGTCTGCCGTCCTGCCCGTGCGTAACTGCTCGTACGAGGTACCAGCCACTAAAATTCCGGTTTTACCGGCCGTAATGTTTAACGTTCCCGTTTTCGTATCTTCCGAGTAATTGATATCAACTTTATCAGCTAGTCGCTTTACTAAAAGATCACGGCGATCACGCTCATCATTCGCATTTGTTCCAGTTATTTCTACACTTAATATTTTTTCATTTAACTTAGCGATTTCTTTTGTAATCTGATTGATTTCGCCAACGCCAGCTTCAATCTGACTGTTAAGTTCTTTTGTCAGGTTATCCACTTGCCGGTCAACACTTTGAAAATTATTGATCATCGCAACCGAGTTATCACGCACAACAGTTCGTGCCACAGCACTTTCTGGATTACTAGCTAGCTCGCGGAATGAATTAAAAAAATCCGAAATGGATCCGCTTAATCCTTTTATGGTCTGTTCGTTAAAAACACCTTCAATTTTTTGTAAGCCCGTCGCGCGGCCTTCAGCAAAAGCAAGTTGTGAACCTTCGCGTTCAATTTGTTTCTCTAACCAAGGATTATTTGTCCGAGAAATTCCGCCGGCCATTGCACCTGTGCCGATGCGGTGATTACCTTCCCATACGGGTGGACTTGTCTGCACGTCAACACGCTGTCTTGAAAAGCCTTCGGTCCCACGATTCGCGATATTGTGAGACGTCGTTTGCAAAGCGGTTTGATTGATCATCAATCCGCGTTTACCTAAGTCTAACAAACCGTGAATCTTGGCCATTAAGCTTCCTGACTTACAAAGTGACCTGACGTATCAGGACCTTGCTGATAGCCACCTTTTTTCTTGTACGTTTTTTGTCCCATTAAGGTTTCTTTTAAATTTTCCATAGCTGCAGCTACAGTTTTTACGCCGGACTCTGCGTATTTGGAATTTTCTTTATTAATTTGCACTAAGCGATTGGTTACGATTTCCAACGTTGAATGGATCGAACGCAGTCTGTCACCTTCCGGTCCACCCATTTTTACAGCCATTTCCAAAAGTCTTGGAAATGCCGCATCGGCGCCAACAGCTTGTGCTAATTCAGTCGCGAAGTTTACGCGCAGTTCATCTAGACTTTTAATTCGCATAAGTAACTGCTCTTTAAGTACATTATTCTCATTTAACTTTTCTATGTTAGAAGCAATAAGCAGATTTTTTTCTTTACGAACGCACTCAAGCAGCAAGCGGTATTGCTTGGTAAGATCTTCTAAGTTTTTGACTAATTTATCGAAAATTATTTGTTTCATGTTTTCGTCCTCATCCTTGAATACGAAATGTGTTTGAATTTACGTACAGCGAATTAAAAAATTACTAATCGTTTGAAGTTTGTGCAGAAAGCAATTGCTCATCGACCATTCTATCGGCAACAGCTTTTGCGTCTACCTTGTATTTTCCTTCATCGATTAGCTTACGAAATTTATCTACTTTCGCTTGATCGATATCCGGAGATGCTTTTGCTAATTCTTTGATCTGTCTGATGTCTTGCGAACGTTCAGAGATTTCAACTTTTGAAGATTCAGTTCCACCAAGAGCTGCTAAATCTTTCAGTACGCTGGCTGAGCCAATTTCTTTTTGGTCCTTCACCGCACCTGTTTTATTTTTTTCAGATGCTTTGTCTAATTTAGAATCCGTCAGATTTAAATTCTGCCCGATTTTATTATGAGTAATTTTCACTGTGAACCTCCAACCTTAATTAAGTGTATCATATAGGGACAAAAGGACCAAATCATTCTGAGACATCAGTACGGGTATCTGGTTTTATAGTCCAAAATACTGGGCTTTTAGAATCAACCCACCCCAACTGTTGTCCAGTCTTGATTTCGTCACCGACGGACAAAATTCCGTCACCTTGACCGTTACTAGCTAGACCAGTCCCACGTGTCAAAATGAGACTTTCAAGGCCATTATCGTGTTTAATGCGATACTGCATTTGATCCATCTCGAGGTACTTTTTATCTAGCAAAGTTCCGGCCCATGGATTTTTTAATTCAGCCGGTTTGTTTTCTGAATATGCTGCAGGATCTATTTCAATTTTTAAGTGGGTGGCATCCCCGGTATTTTCATTGCCCGCGCCAGTTCCACGCAGCGTGGTTAAATTTGACTTTACAGTCAGATCGATCGGTCCTGATGGCTTTTCCAATTTTTCTTTTAGACCTAATTGGGTTCCGTATCGATCCATCAACTGACTGTGAATCATATCAGCTAAACCGATTCCGCCTGACTTTCCCCAGTCATCTGCATATTGGTCATCTAGCTGATCGCGAAATATTTTTTCGGCATTATTTTGTTTTATAAATCCACTTTCTTTAACTGTGGACCGCATCTCTTTCATCATATGACGAATAAAATGCTTTTCGTACATTTCAGCTACTTCGCGAAACTTCTGCTCGGTCACCTGCGGTTTTTTTTCCGTTAGCGGAGCTTGTATTAATGGGTTTAGTTTCGAGATTTCAGCCATAAAAATCTTTCTGAAAAAAAAGTGAGAAGAGTTCTTTTCTGTTCATGCCACATCCATGTGTTTTTCCTAAGTGCAAGCGACGACAACCGCAATCATCCTGATTTATGACTGCCTACGCTGATATGAAAAAGCTTCCTGCGAAAGAATTTTTTTTATATTTGATCAGCACCTGGACCATCCTTAGTTGATGAAAAGTAAGAACTCCTCTCGATTCAGTCTTCATCCTGAAGACTGAAGTTAAATTACATTGTTTCTAGTTCGCCGTGCAATGCCCCTGCGGCTTTTACGGATTGTAAAATTGAAATTAAATCTTTTGGCGACACACCTAATTTATTAAGTGCTTGCACTAAATCTCCAACATTGGCGCCAGCGTCTAATACGGTAACTTTTTCATCAGCACTTACGGTTGATTTTTTGCTTTTATCTTCGGTAATTTTCAAAGTTAAATTTCCGTGACTTAATCCCACACGAGAAATTTTAACTTTTTCTCCAATAACTATCGTTCCTGTTTTTTCATTGATCAACACGCGCGCCTTTTGATCCGGATTAATTTCGATGGCTTCAATTGTGGCCATCAGCTCAACACCTTTATTTTCAAATTTAGCCGGTGTTATAATATCGATAGTGCCCGCATCTTTTGCCGTAGCATATAATCCGCCCAGTTCGCGATTTATCGTAAGAATAGTTCGGGCTGCCGTCGTGAAATCAGGATTATGCAGGGTCATACGAAACATTTTCTTTGAGGCAAAGTCAGCCTGTATATCACGCTCAATCATTGCGCCGTTTGGAATGCGTCCTGCAGTTGTGTGCATGTCTTTACCGTCACCCGTAATAGAAACTGCGCCTTGTGCCACCGCGAATATTTCATCATTGGCTGCACGCATTGGTGCTTGTAGTAACGTACCACCCACCAAAGAGGTTGCATCACCAATGCTGCTGACAGTGATATCCATCGGATTACCTGCCTTGGCAAAAGCAGGTAATGTGGCCGTTACGATAACTGCGGCGACATTTTTACTTTGTAAATCTGGATTTGTAAGTTTTATTCCTAACTTTTCAATTAAGCGTGCAAAAGATTTACTGGTAAATTCGGCTTGCGAATCCCCGGTTCCCTTAAGACCTACCACTAGTCCGTAGCCGATCAATTGGTTTTCGCGAACTCCGCGAATGCTTGCAATATCTTTTAAACGTGCGGCTGACGCTACGACAGACGATAATAAAATCAAAATAAGCAGACTGTGTTTCACTATTCTATCCTTTTTATATGAATAACATCATATTGGGCTTCACGTAATTTGTTCGAACTGATATTTAAGTCGTCAAAATCTTCAATGCGAACTAAGCCAGTTGCAATCACCTTGTACGGCTTCTGATTTATAGTTAGAAATTGTTGTCCGCGAATGCGGTACATTCCGTCTTTTGTTTTCTCGACAATTTTTGAAGGAATCGAGGCAACTTCTTTTAAATCAGCGCTTGCTGGTTTTGCGGGTTCGGCTTTTTTCTCGGCAACTGCCGCGGGCTTTCGCTTTGCTTCTTCTGCCGGATCCAGTGGATATTGGCCAGCATACGGATCATAATTCGGATTATTTTTAGCTAATGCATCTTCTTTCGTTTTACGTTCTTCTTCAGCTAAACGTAGTTTTTCAGCATCAACTTTTTTCTGATCTTCGTCGGCTTGAACGCGCTGAGCATCAAGTTCCTTTAGTAAATCCTGAATGACGGCCACCTTGGTTTCGATCTGCTTCATCGCAGATCCTTCAACTTTTATGGCCGTTGGATCACCTTCAACTCGATGTTTATTCTGCGAAAATAGATAACTGGTTTGGCCATCCATAACCCAAAGAGATCCCGCAGATTCTTGCAGCTGAGCTTCTTCTTCCATTTTTTGGCGATTCATTCGTCGATAATTTCTATCCGACGGCGGCGCCATATTATTCATGTTTGAATATTTCAGTAGTGGTTCGGGTTCTACCACTGCTACTGGTGGCTCGGGCGGCACAACGGGCTCTTCAACAGGGGCGGGGCCCAGTCGCGTGGCACAGCTGACAAAAATAAAACTTACAAATATTAGTACACTGTTTTTTATCATCACTCGATCCTCACTAACCCTTTTTCAATAATACGTGCGGCAAAAACTTTCTGTGAATCCAGATTTTTTATCTTTATCATGTCGCCAATAGAACCGGCCTCTTCGACCAGTGCCGAAATCGATATTTCAAAAAAAGCATGTCCTGCTATTGCTTTTACCATTTGGCCTTTTTTTAGAACCATTTCTTTTTTAAGATCGGAAAAGTTGATAACTTGACCAGCATTTAAAAACCTCGCAGCTTGCATTCCCAACATGTGCTCGGAAGAAACAATAGTTTCCCTTGGGTTTAGCAATTGGCGCTTTTCTAACGACAGCAGATCTGCAGTTATAAGGTCGCCGGTTTTTACCGGTCTGTTTAAGACAGGAACCAGTTGGTAACGTTTAATTTCACCCACTACCCATCCCTTTTTTTCATTTTGAAAAATAGAGCGTATGGGAATCATCACGGAAGTTTTTGTTAGATCGACGTTCAAATCAAGTTCCCAGTCTGATGAAACATTCATTGGCACTGATGAAACTTGAATTTGTAAATCGCAGTCGGCGCACGAACGTGTTAGATGATTTTTAATTTTTCGTTCAAGTTCCATCCTAGAAACGGCTTGTCGACTACGTAATATTTTAAGTTCGGCTGGCAATACAAATTTTGCTTTAATGTGGCGCAATTTTTCGATAAGTTCTTTTTTAGCAATTTGAATGGTTTTAGCGCCACCAATTTGCACTGCACGTAAATTGTTAGCAAGATCTATGTCCATGTTTTTTGTTTCAACAACGTCAAACGCTGTTATAATTGAACGTGGAGATATTTCGACCGCCGATGGAAAAATAACTTCGGCTGGGTTTTGCGCCCAAGTTAAAAGTGGAAAAAATGCCAATAATATTCTAAGTGTTTGTTTTATCATTTAATATTTACCGCTGTTTGCATCATTTGGTCTGATGTTTGGATGACTTTAGAATTCGTTTCGTAAGCACGCTGTGCTGTGATCATGTTCACCATTTCATCGACTATATTGACATTACTACTTTCAATTTCACCTTGTGAAAGATAGCCGGTGCCATTTGTACCCGGACGTGCACCCGTTGCCTGCCCGCTTGCAGGTGAAGGAACGAATAGATTTTTACCTACGTTTTTTAATCCGGCTGGATTTATAAAATTAGCCACTTCTATTTGCCCGATGATTTGTGGTGCACCGTTACCGCTGCTCATAGCGCTTATTTCACCTGCAGGTGAAATTTCAATTGCAGTTGAATTTTGCGGAATTGTGATTTCAGGAATTAATATATTTCCGTTCTTGTCAGCCAGGCGGCCATTCGGATCTTTTTTAAACGATCCATCGCGTGTGTAGGCAATGTCGCCATCTGGCGTTCGCAATTGGAAGAATCCGGCGCCTTCAATTTGAATATCCAGGGGATTTTTTGTGATGATAACCTGACCGGTACTAAAATCTTTTTGCACAGCAGCTGTACGAACACCTAATCCTGTTTGCACACCCGTGGGCGTTACTGAATTTAACCCAGAAGCTTGTCCAGGTTCTTTTAAGTTGTGATAAACTAAATCTTCAAATTCAGCTCGGCTTTTTTTAAAACCGGCTGTGTTCACATTTGCAATGTTATTGGCAATCACATCCATGTTACTTTGCTGTGCGACCATTCCAGTTGCCGCTGTGTTCAAACTTTTAATCATTCGCTACCCCTAATTTGCTAATTAAGCTTTTACGTTTCCTACAACATTAATCATTTTGTCCGACATACTGTCGTAAGCGCTAATCGCCTTTTGTGTTCCTTCAAAAACCCGCTGCGCCATAATCATTTCTGTCATTTCGCTGACGATATTTACATTACTGCCTTCAATAAAACCTTGTTTCAAATTAGGTACTTTGATAGCAACAATTTCTGGTGCCATGTTCGACTTAAAGCCGTAATAATTATTTCCTAATTTTTGTAATGATTCAGGATTAGTTACATTTACCAAGGAAAGCTTTCCTAGGTTTTTTTCCCCTTCGAAAACTTCACCGCCGTCAGAGATATAAACCTGCGCTAAGCCAGAAAACCGAACAGTACGTTGTTCTGCTGCGGCCGCATTATCGCCTTCTAGTAGAACCGGGTGGCCATCTTTCGTAACAAGTTGTCCATTGCCATCAATTGTAAAATTACCAGCACGTGTTAAACGAACGCCGGCCGGGGTTCCAACTTCGAAAAACCCAGCACCATCAATTGCAACGTCTAGTTTTCCACCAGTGCTTTTCAGACTGCCTTGTTCAAAATTTGTGTATGTTCCGGAAGTGTCGACATAACCTTTGTCACCGCCATTTATATCGTAAAAACTTTCTATTGATGCCGGCACGCGCGGAACCTGAATAACTTCAGGTTGCTTTTCCATAGCTGTCAAATACTCGCTAAAGGTCTGTTGGTCGCGTTTAAAACCCGTCGTGTTCACATTCGCAATATTATTTGCGATTGTATCGATCTTAGTTGTTTGCGCTAAAGCTCCACTTAACGCTGTGAAAATACCTTTTATACTCATTGGCTTTTCTCCTAGTAACTACAAAAAGCAACCCCGATGCCATCACGACCACGCCCAGCCACAGGTCTAACTAAAAAAATCTAGACTCGTTTTCTTTGAATAGACAACCGATACGGTACTTTCAGTGCATCGACTGAAGTCTAGGTCCTGTCACAGTTTTGTCGAGATAACTTAACTCGACTGTCAAAAAAGTCCTCTCGACCAACAGACCTTTTCTTTGAGATACTTTCAGAACTGATGTTCGTAAAATTTCACATACCTATAATCGCTGCATTACTAACTGCAAACCTAACCCAGGCGGCAGTTCCAACGAATTTACCCACACCAACACGGGTTCTTTCAACTTTATCTTTAAAAGAGAAACTTAAACTTCTTGAAAAGAAGCAAACTCACAAAACAGATCATTTCATTTTCGACTTACCAGTGACGTACAATAAAAAAGTAAGCCAATGGATTTCATTTTTTCAATCACGTGGCAAAAACTTTTTCCGCGATTGGTTAGAAAAATCAACGAAGTATATGCCACTGTTACAATCTGAATTAAAAAAGGCGGGCTTACCCACTGATCTAGCGTACATGGTCATGATCGAAAGTGGATTTTCTGCTACAGCGGTTAGCACGGCTTCTGCTGTTGGCCCATGGCAGTTTATAGAATCGACTGGGTCGTCATACGGGCTAAAAAAAACCTGGTGGCTTGACGAGCGCCGCGATTTAAGAAAAAGCACGCACGCTGCCATTCGCTATTTAACAGATTTGAACAAAGAATTTGGTTCGTGGTATTTGGTGGCAGCTAGCTACAACATGGGTGAAAATGGTTTACGCCGCCAAATAAAAAAACACGGTACTTCTGATTATTGGGAACTTGTTCGTCGCGGGGCTTTGCCACAAGAAACACAAGATTACGTTCCTAAAATTCTAGCGGCGCTTATGATTGCAAAAGCGCCGAATCTTTACGGCTTTCGTGGAATCGATGCGCAATATCCTCTGCAATATGAAACTGTGTGGGCGCCGTCAGGATCTGATTTGGATCAGTTAGCCGATCATTTAAGTATCACACGAAAAGCGATGAAAGATTTAAACGCAGAACTTTTTCTGGGCTATATCCCACGCGAAGTTAGCGGGCATCACATCCGCATTCCGTTAGGCTCGCTAAGTATTGCGCGGCAATTTTTTACCGATCAAACTAAAAAATTGGCTTTAGACTGACCATGACTGTAACTACCACCACCCCCCCAAAAAAAAGGCTCATCGTACAAAAATACGGGGGTGCCACCTTAGCAACTCCGGAAAAAATAAAACAAGTTGCACTTCGAATTCATAACTTACATCAAACCGAAACCCAAGTGGTGGTGGTTGTTAGCGCCATGGGACAAACTACTAATTCAAGCATCTGCCCCGCGAGGGTGAGAGCTTCACCCGCCAGCACTGGCGCTTTGAAGT
>JANPNP010000126.1:0-2736 GCA_031427535.1 Bdellovibrionales bacterium
TCGTAAATTAAGTGGGCCCTGGGGGGTATTTAACTGCATCGTTTCACCTAACTTAAGATCAAAATTCAGTGGCATATTCTCTGAAATAATAACTGTATCCCCAGAAAAAAGTTGCGGGGTTATAATTTTTGGATCTGCTTCGATTAAATCAATATTTTGAAAATTTGCATTAACCGGTGGCTGATCGATTGCTTTGATTTTAATGATCTGATTTTTATAAACAAATTCTGTGAAGCGGATGGCTAACACATTGGCTTTGTCATTCTTTTGTACACCTGGCACACGTTCTATATCTTTGATTTTACTTTCGTGAAAGGGTTGAACATTATTTCCAATAACACCAGAGCCTAAGGCCAACATATAATCGGCGACAAACACCCGATCAAACCAATTTTTGATGTTCGTAGTAAAACTATAATTAACTGTAGAAAAAGCCACTGCCATAAATAAACTAACCGATAAACCAACAACACTTACCCACGTCGTTTTTGGCGTACGCAGTAAGCCGTCGATAACAATAAGCAGCCTGCTTATTCCTAACTGATAGCTTAGCTTTCGTAACCCTTGCAAAATGAATTTTACACATAAAGTTGCTGTCAAAATTACGGCTGCCAAAAATAAAATGCACTGGGATGTAAAAAGCGCTTTAGAATCTTCCAACGTAAAACTTAGAATTAATATTCCAAGTAGGACAGGTCCCACGAACAGTATTTTATTTAACATCAAATCACTGTCGACCGTGGAATTATTTTTCTTAAGCACTGTTATAGGATCGATTCGGCTAGCGGACCATGCCGGCTTTAAAACAGAAAGTATTGTAACCATCGTGCCCAGAATCAACGACATCAGAACAACATCAAATGTTATTACGATTGAATTAACTTTAGCATTTGAAAGCATCTGGGCACTTAATGATGCATTCACAGCGTCCAGCATAGTGTAAGCTAAAAAAGCTCCTAGAACGCATCCTAAAACGGAGCCTAAAAATCCTAATATGAACGCTTCACCCAGAAAAAATAAAACGACTTTCAAACGTGTCATTCCCAAAGTTTTAAGCGTCGCAATTTCGACTTCGCGGTCCTTAATAGAAATTGAAATCGTATTGTAAACTAGAAATGCAGCAGTTAATAAACAAACAATACCCATCATTTGTAATAACCCGTTAAAGGCGTCGACCAGTTTAAACAAAGACTGCACTTGTCCGTCAGGTAACTGCACTAAAAATGACGGTCCAAGTTCCATTTCAATTTTCTGTTTCACTGATTGGTCGGACTGACCTTCTTTAGGGACTATATCTAATCGATCAATCTTTCCTTCTTTACGAAAGCTGACCCTGGCGCCGTCAACATCCATGATCATTAGCGATCCGCCAAAAGCCTTAGCTACTCCTTTTGGCTTAAGCAACCCCCGAACTACAAAGTCTTTCGGTCCGTTTGAAGTCATCAGCTGAATTTGGTCATTCATTTTCAAAGCATTATCTGAAGCAAAAGTCTGGGTGATAATGATCGAATCCGGTTGATTTAGAAAAACTAAAGGATCTTGCAATAGGTCTTCACCTTCTTCCGTTTCATAGCTTCGAACAGATCCCTCTTTTAATAAATCTAACCCTAGCACAACAACTTGAATCATTTCCTTTTTGCCATTTAGAAAATAAGCTTTATTTTCTATTACAGGAACAACATACTTTACGCTGTCGATAGCTTCGACCTGCTCGATGACTTTTTCAGAAAAGCCAGATTCACTTGCAGTAATAGATATTTTTGATTCGCCAACTAGGGCTTCAATGCTTTCCTTAAATGAATTTTGTGTCGAGCGGGTTAACGTGCTTACGCTCATGTACAGCGCAACACCTAATACGATGCCAAGCAACGTTAGGACTGAACGCATTTTGTGAACTGTGAAGTGACGAAGTGAAATAATCCGGATTAGGGTTTTCACTGTAGTTTCTCTTGCGTATCACCGACAATTTTTCCATCGCTTAAACGGATAATTCGTGAAGCATAACTTGCAGCCTTCGAATCGTGGGTCACCATAATTAAAGTTTGCTTAAATTCTTGATTTATTTTTTTCAAAAGATTTAAGACGTTTTCGCCCGTTTTAGAATCTAGATTTCCAGTGGGCTCATCGGCTAAAATTAGTTTGGGTTGTGAAAATAAAGATCTTGCTATAGCCACCCGTTGCATTTGACCGCCTGAAAGTTCTGCCGGACGATGCCCTGCCCGGTCTTTCATTTCCATTAAATCAAGTAATTCATAAGCCCTACGTTCAGCTTTTGAAAATTCAGCCCCATCAATAAGTGCCGGTAGCATTACATTTTCTAAAGCAGTCATAGTCGGCAGCAAATTAAAAAATTGAAAAATAAAACCCATCTGCGTTCTACGAATTAAAGACATTTCCGTATCTGTTAATTTGTTTAAGGATTTTCCAGCAAAGAAAACCTCGCCGTGATCAGGCGTATCTAAACCACCCATAATATGCATCAAAGTACTTTTACCTGAACCACTTTGACCCATTAGACAAATAAATTCACCGGTTTGTACTTGCAGATTGATGTGACTTAAAACAGAAAGTTGACCTTTATTGTAAGACTTCGAGATATCTTTAATATTTAGGACCATAATCTTTAACCCTTCGTTGGCAGACTTATCAAAGACTGACCAAATTTGACTTTACCATCTTTAATATCTAATAGATTCAAATTCATTTGCTCAGGATAAATCATAATTACGGTGCTTC
>JANPNP010000127.1:0-4179 GCA_031427535.1 Bdellovibrionales bacterium
CTACACCAAGTTGATGCGCGATCTGGAAGACGGCTTCGTGAAGCACCATGCCGCCGATGAGCTGCACATCGAAATGCCGCATCTTGAGCACGCGCTTTGATGCTTCGCGGAGCAAACGGGCCTGTCTCTGTAAAATCTAATCAGGCAGCCGACATGAAGGCGATTGAATTTAGTCCGAAAAAAGCGCAAGAGCTATTAAAAAAATCAGGTTGGGTTGATAGTGACAAGAATGGAGTATTAGACAAGGTTGTAAACGGAAAAAAGGTAGAACTTAAAATTTCGTTTATCTATCCTAACAAGGACTCAGAAAAATATTGGACCATAGTTAAGGAAGATACAAAAAAGGCCGGAATTGAATTAGAACTAAAATTTTTAGAGTGGAATAGTTTCTTGAAGACCACTGAAGATACATCTCGGTTCGATCTTTATGCTATGGGCTGGGGTGGTGGCGATGTGGAAATGGACCCAAAACAAATTTGGCACTCTACATCTGCAGGAAAAGGTGGATCCAACAGAGGTTATTACGCTAATCCCGAGGTAGATAAGTTGATAGATGAGGGGCGGGCAGAATTAGATGCCGCGAAACGAACCGTAATCTTCAAAAAGGCTTACACAATGATTGCTAAAGATGTTCCATATGTTTTTATGTTCAATAATAAATACGAGTTTTATGCAAATTCTGACAAAGTGAAAATGGTAGCCGACACTTTTCAATATGATTTTGGCCATGAAACATGGTGGTCTGCTACAAAATAACTTTGGTAATATAGCTAACTTGGCGTAGTCTATCTAATCATGTTAATTTACCTTCTTAGACGAATTCTGATTGCGATCCCCACATTTCTGGGGATCACGCTCGTCACATTCTTTATTATTAATTTAGCGCCCGGTGGACCCATTGAGCAAAAATTGCAAAAGATGCAGCAAGGTGAGGGTGCAAAGGGCTCGAGTATCCCGCCGGAAGTTTTAGAGGCGTTGGTTAAGCAATACGGTTTTGATAAACCTGTGTACGTTCGATACTGGATCTGGTTAAAAAATATTTCGACATTAGATTTTGGTGATAGTTTTTCATATCAAGAACCTGTTATGGACGTGATCAGCTCCAAATTTCCGGTCTCGCTGCAATTTGGTATTGCGTCTTTTATTCTTACATATCTAATTTGCATTCCGCTTGGGGTTAAAAAAGCAATCAATGCCGGTGGCATATTTGATCAGGTATCGGGGATAATTCTTTACATTATGGTTTCAATACCGCCGCTAGTTTTGGGAATTTTCCTGATCGTATGGTTTGCTGGCGGATCTTACTTTGATTGGTTTCCCATTGGGGGAATTAAGGCCGACAACTATGATGAACTAACTAGTGGCGCGAAAATTCTTGATCGTATCTATCATTTCATTTTGCCACTGACTTGTTATGTAATGGGAAGCTTCACAGAGCTAAGCATGCTTGTCCGTAATTCTATGTTAGACGTCGTCAAATCAGATTACATTCGAACGGCACGTGCAAAAGGTTTATCCAACAAAATTATCTATTTCAAACATGCGCTTAGAAACGCACTTATTCCTGTAGCGACTGGCCTAGGCGGATTTCTACGTGTATTTTTAGCTGGATCGCTAATTGTGGAAACAATATTTAATTTGGACGGAATCGGCCTTTTAGGTTATCAATCGATTCTTTCCCGCGATTATAATGTCATCATGGGCTTAACTTTTATTTCGTCGTTACTTCTATTGGTTGGAAATATGATGAGCGATTTTATTTATGTTTTGGTAGATCCGCGGATTGATTTTAAATAACGAAGAAAATATTTTAGGAAAAAGAAATTGAAACTTATTGAAGGCCGCATAAAAAATGATTTAACACTTAAGCGCTATCGGCGTTTTAAGCGCAATCATATTGCGATGGTTTCGGTTTGGCTTTTAGGTATTTTGTTTTTCTTAAGTTTCACTGCAGAATTGTGGGCGAACAGTAAACCGCACATTATGAAATACGATGGCCGTATATTTTTCCCATTAGTGTTTGATTACCACCCAACCGAATTTGGTCGGGATGACATCTACGTTATGGATTATCGATCGCTTGAAAATAAACCTGGCGACTGGTCGGTTTGGCCCGTTGTTCAGTGGGACCCTTTTGAAAGCAACAAAGTTGAAGAAAGTTATCCTTCGGCCCCTACAAAATATAATTTAATGGGCACTGATGACCGTGGACGTGACGTTCTGACGCGCCTTCTTTATGGTCTTCGCTACACGTTGGTTTTTTCTATTGGCGCTTGGCTTGCCAGTTACATTATCGGAGTTTTTTTTGGATCTTTGATGGGCTACTTTGGTGGAAAAGTTGATTTGATCGGGATGCGTGTGGTTGAAATTATTCAGACCATGCCTGTTACTTTAATTTTGATTACAATCATTTCTATTTTTACTCCGAATCTGTTGGTGCTTATTATCTTTTTAGCCGTGTTTGATTGGACTAAGATTGCTAGTTACATGCGTGGGCAGTTTTTGCAGCTTCGTCAGCGTGAATTTGTTGAAGCTGCTAAAGCCTTGGGGTCATCGGATGCACGCATCGTGTTTAAACATATTCTACCTAACGGGCTTACCCCGATTGTAACTTTTTCGCCTTTTGATATTGCGTTTAATATTTCATATTTAGCATTTCTTGATTACTTGGGTTTGGGTCTTCGTGCCCCTACACCAAGTTGGGGTGAGTTGTTGCAACAGGCGCAAAAGTATTTTACGACATCTGAGTGGCTGGTTTGGTGGCCTTCTGTGGCATTAGTCCTTACATTAACTTTGTTAATCAATATTGGTTTAGCAGTTCGTGATGCATTCGATTCAAAATCATCGGTTGGATAACCTCAGAGGTTTTATTAGCGCCTGGACAACCAGTTTACTAAAAATTATTCTTAAATTATGCAAGTAGTTGTAACTGTGGCAGGTCTTGGACAGCGATTTCAAGTCGAGGGGTTTGCTCAGCCTAAGCCTATTGTTCCCGTTATGGGTAAAGCTGCGATTACCTATTTGATTGAAAGCTTCAGTCCCAAGTGGGAATTAATTTTTGCAATTGGCGAACACTACAAAAATACCGATGTCGAAAAAGTTATTAAAAAATCCTGCCCAGGTGCTGTCATCGTGTATGTGCCGCATTCCACCCGCGGACCTATCGATACAGTGTTAGCCGTGTTACCACTTTTAAATACGAAAAAGTCTGTCGCAGTTTCTTATTGCGATTATGCAATGATCTGGAAGCCTGAAGCATTCGAAACTTTTCTGACCGAGACGAACTGTGATGTTTGCATTCCTGTCTATAAAGGTTTTCATCCAACTTACCTAGGGCCAAACACCTACGCGCACCTACAGATAAACGAAAAAACGGGTCAAATACACGAAGGCCCTCCAATGATCAATTCTGAAAATGCTATGCTGCGTGGTACTGTATTATTTAATGTAAGAGAGCGGGATCTCGGTAGCACTGTTCAGGAAGCACAAAAAAAGTTAAATACAATGATTAATAAAATGCCTAAAGGGTATTATCTTGACTGGAGTGGACAGTATGAAAATTTAATTCGTGGCGAAAGAACATTAAAAATGATTTTACCTATTGTACTGGTTATCATTTTTATGTGTATGTATTTTGCATTTAATTCCGCACGGGAAGCTTTCTTCAGCCTTATCTCCATTCCTTTTGCATTGATTGGCGGAGCGTATTTTGTCTATTTCTGGGGCGTAAATCTTTCGGTAGCCGTATCTGTTGGCTTTATTGCATTATTTGGTTTGGCGGTGGAAACAGGGATCGTGATGGTTATTTATCTTAATGATGCCATGGATCAGTTAATAGCAAAAAAAGGCAACTCAAGAGAAACAATTACCAAAGAAGATTTACGGGAATACGTGATTCATGGCGCTGCAAAAAGATTGAGGCCAAAGCTGATGACGGTGAGTGTATCGTTATTTGGTTTGGTTCCCATTCTTTGGAGTACGGGTGTAGGAAGTGATGTGATGATACCCATTGTACTGCCAATGATTGGCGGGGTACTTACTTCATCAACGCATATTCTTTTGGTAACACCGTTAATATTTTTAATGCAGAAGGAATATGAGTTGAGAAAGCACGGGAAAATAGATGTATTGGAAACAAAACATTAATAAAACAGTTATGAAACTAAATACAAGATATTT
>JANPNP010000128.1:0-4958 GCA_031427535.1 Bdellovibrionales bacterium
AGCCTCGGGACCGTAGAGTCGTAACGGTGTTCTCTCGGTCAAACGACGGAGTGGTTGGCCATTAAGGCCGTTGATGGCCCTCTGTGCTTTACAACGTCAACATGACGGACGATTTTTAATTGCCCGCCGAGGCCCAGACCAATCAGGCGCCGGTTTTTGGGAATTCCCCGGAGGTAAGGTCGAGGCTTTTGAATCACATACAGAAGCTTTAGTGCGTGAAATTCACGAAGAATTATCAGTTCTATTAGATCCAGCGGGCTTACAGTTTGTAGACTCGGCTGAGCATCAATACGAAACCAAGAAAATTAAGTTATTTCTTTGGCGTTACCAAATATCTTTGATGCCAGATTTGGTCCTAACCGATCATGATCAAATTCAGTGGTGTACTTCGGCTGAGATGAAACATCTTAAACTTAGTCCTGGGGACATTTACTTTATTGATAAATTACTTTAACTAAATAAATTTCCTAGTCGATAAACCGTAACTTTTCCTTAACCGTTGGTAGGCGGCATGTCTCATTTTGGCCGAAAATTCGGTAGCGATTTTTTGCAAAAATATCATAGAAATAATCGCGAATTGGTCGGGGAACGGCTGATAAAAATACCGCAAGTGCATTCCAGTTCCCACTAAGTTGAAATAAAATACGAAGCACTGCCGTAGATTTGATAAATGTTTGGTCATTTTCCAACAAAACAACTGAATCTAGCCCTTGGTACTGAGGCGGCAAGGTGGTTTTCGCGAACTGAGATTGTAAGGACGAAAACTGGAACTGGTTTTTTAAATCCTTTTTTAGGACATAATCTACAAAGCCATTACACACAGGACAGACACCGTCAAAAAAGATAATTCTTTTCATGACTTTAATGTACACTAAGAATTACGGGGTGTTAAGCATGTCACGCCAAAAAGCAGAATTTTATCTATTTCCACTGACTAATGTAAACCTGTTTCCAAGTACGACGAAACCGCTGCAGATATTTGAAGAACGCTACATTCAAATGATTCAAGATGCGATATCGAAAAATACCCCTATCGCCATTTGCTTTGTGCCTGAAGGTTCCCAAGAAATTCGGCCTATTGCGGGCTATGGTCATCCGCAAATTATTGAAACACGAGCAGATGGGACATTAATAATATTCATCAACTGTATTGGTAAGGCGTTTTTAGACCTGCAGAATTTAAAAGCTGTAGACCCATACATCGTCGCTAACGGCCAACCAATAGATGAAGTTCATGATGTAGAAGAAGGAAGCAAAGCTCATTTTTTAAAATTAAGTCAGGTGCTAGTTCGTTGGATTAAAAAACATGTGCCAAACCAAGCACAACAGGATGTTTTTTTACGAAGTCTAATTGGCCCTAAGGAAATAGTTTCTGCCTTTGCTGCATACCTTGTTACCGATTACGATTTGCAGTACGAAATGATTCAAATACACTCGATTAACCAGCAGATTGAATTTCTTTATCGTTTATTCGAATCTGGCGAACTTACAAATAAATAAATAATTCGCGCCCATAATAAATGGGCTATCAATAAATGAGCTAATTTTAGCGGTACTGGTGACAATGTAAGTACTGTAGCAACGCCGACGGCAACAGCGATTAAAAATTCAAATCCAGCCCGGTTGTGACTACGGCTAAATAGCCAACTCATGAACCCAATACCAAGCACAGTGGCAAGCAGTGGGTGCAAAACGCGTAATCGTACAAAAAGATGCGATGTCGATGAAAAATCGTCCAAAATACCATTCCAAACAGACACGCTTGGGAACAGCGTCACACTTAGGGCTGCAATGGCTCCGCTAATTGCTAAAAATAAAAAAAGAATAAATGGAACTATGGATTTAATCCGCACCGTAAATGGCTCGTGGTAAAGGGTCAAAAAAAGCAGAAAGGTTGTCCCGGTAAGTAAAAAACTATTTAATTGATGAAAGATCATTACCACCAATCGATAAACCGAATCATTTGTTGTTACCAACTGACCTTTAACTAACAGTGCACCAAGCAAAGCTTCAGAGATCATCAGAATTAGTAAACTGATGTTTAAGGTCTTTGTGGTTTTCGAAGCCCCTGATTTTCTAAGCTTATAAAATATAAAAAAAACGATAAGGCCAAATGCACCAGTCATTAACCGATGAGTGTATTCGATCCATGTTTTTTGCTGGGTGAAATCCGGGATAAATTGGCCACTGCAAAGTGGCCAATGATCGCCACAGCCATCTCCCGAATGGGAAATACGTACCCAAGCACCCCAAAGAATGACAGCTAGCGTATATATCCAGAAATACAAAAGCAATTTAGAATACGTTTTAAAATTAAATATTTTGGTCACAAAGGGCTTTCCACCAGAAATTGAAATTCGTTTTTTTCTGCGGCTGTTTAAGAATACGCCACGCTAAACGACACATTCCTGCATAATAATAAAGTCGAAATGTAAAATAAGACTTAGAGTAACGAGCAAGAAAGCGTTTCTTGTTTCTTTGAAAAAGATAAAGGGTATAGAACCGATGTTTGTGGCAGGTTTTACCAATTTTATGTTTAACATGAAATTCTAAGTGATGGCCAATGTGCATATTCTTTTCATGTGCGCGAAGGCTTAAATCGACGTCTTCCCAGTACGTATGGAAGGTCTCATCAAAGCCGCCTAAGGTTTCGAATGCGGTTTTAGTAATACCAAATGCAGAACCTGGAACATACGTCTTATGATGGCGTGAATTAATTAAATCATTAACATTTCGAATGTGGGTCAATGTACCCGTACGCAGATTAACTTCCCCTATGACCGAATCCACGTGTGCTGAATTGCGCTTTGAAATTAAAACCGAGAATAGATCGTACGCGTTTGGAAATTGGGTGGGTAGCGCTAAGGCCTCGGTGTCGTTCGTCAGAAATAGGGCTTTATCACACGTTTTAAAAGCTTCTGATAAGCCAAAATTTGCCCCGCCTGTGAAACCTTGATTTGCTTCTAAAAAAATATGCTTAATGTCCTTAAACTTTTCGTTAAGAACCTGACTGTGTTTTTGCTCGCTGCCATTGTGTACAAGTACCACGTGCTGGGCTGGGAAGCCTAAATTTAATACTGAACCAATTGTTTGGGCAGTTAGCTCGGGGTGATTGTAACTTAAAATAACTATTTGGTAATCATGCACAGCTTTTATTAAACGGTAGCTAAAAAAGGATCAATGATTTTTCGCGCGTTAATATCAGCGGCTAACACCGACAAGAAGATGAAAACCCCGCCTGTTTTTCGGTCAAGAAACAGGATTTCCTGGGGGGGCGAGCGTAAGTCAAAGTTTTTAAACTGCATTGCTTTTTTAACCACTCGGCCGGGTAAGTCTGTCTGCTTCCAGTGGTAATTACCGTCTGCGCCTACTTTGCCAGACGTATTTCGTGGATCATCTGCTGTCCAGAAGGGCTCAACTGTTTCGTAACAAAAAGTGGAAAAGGTTTTTATATATTCAGGTGAATCGGTATCGACTATAAAACCTAAATTCCTAGCCGCATTAAAAAATAAGGGCTCATTAAATTGGACCGATCCTTTGATCATGCGGCGGTAGGCATCGATAAAATCGCTAGAAAACTGACGGCAAGCGCCAAAATCAAGCAGCACCAAGCGGTCATTACCTAGCGGATCTAGTTGAATTTTATAATTTCCTAGGTGCGGATCAGTCTGAACGGTATTCCAGTTAAAAATTTCTTTCAGGTAAAGTTCTAGAAAATTCTCGGCTAATCGATTGCGGCGTTTTTGACTTAGTCCCTGAACCAGTGGGTGATCGGCTTTTAGTCCTTCTACATACTGTGTGGCTAGAACTTTTTTGTTCGAATACCGATCATAAATTTGCGGCACCACAAATCTTGCATCGGTGCCAATCAATTTCAAATATGTTTTCGTAGCTTCCGCTTCCTGCTGATAGTCTAATTCCTGCTCAAGCATGGTTTTGATTTCTCTAAATACCGGATCCAGATCCAGGCCTTCTGGTAAAATGTGCGAAACTTTTAATAGCGTCTTTAGTGCCCGCAAATCTGAATCAATTGCTTTATCAACAGCTGGGTACTGAATTTTTAATGCGATAATTTCATTCGTGGCAATAATTCGGGCTTTGTGAACCTGACCAAGCGAAGCGCTGCCGATAGATTCGGGGTCGATCTCTAGTTCTGCAAGAATTTCTTCTGGTAAATATTCTTGCAGGTGTTCACGCATTTTAGACCACTCGACCGGCGGAGAATCTGACTGCAATGTTTTAAGAATTTGATTAGCCTGCGGCGGGAAAAAATATTCTCCGTACATAGAAAGCATTTGACCCGCCTTCATAAGGCTACCTTTTAGCTCGCCAAATTCTTTGGTCATGGTAATGGCTTGGCCGGTTAGAAAGTCGTCAAAAGGGGAATTCGTTATTTTTGTGCCGGCATATTTAAGCCCGGCACCTATTCCCATTTTTGCAACCGAAAATGAACGTGAAAACAATGAGGACTTTATTGCACTGAGTTTTGCTGGTTTTTTTCTGTCATCTGTCATTTGGGTATGATTATAATAATCTTTTTTTTAAAATGATGTAAGGGAATAGATTAAATGACATCGAAGCTCACACTGTTTTAAAAGAATTATCACGTGCGTATCAGTTAGAAGCTGTTTACACCAATGACGACTACGAACCTTACGCGACGAATCGGGATGCGCAGGTACAAAAATGGTGTGACAGTGAAAAAATAAAATTCAAGTCATTCAAAGACCAGTGTATTTTTGAAAAAAATGAAGTGGTCAGCGACGTAGGAAAGCCGTACACCGTATTTACGCCGTACAAAAAAAGTGTCTGAAAAACCTTAAGCCCAGCGATTTGAAACCGTATGCAAATGAAAGTGTAGCTGGTAACTTTTTAAAAGTAAAAACACAGTCTGTAATGCCCACGCTTAAAGAAATCGGCTTTGAGAATTTTGATTTTACATTTCCACCCAAAGTTCC
>JANPNP010000129.1:0-3703 GCA_031427535.1 Bdellovibrionales bacterium
GCAGTGCATACAGGGTCATGATGCGGTGATCATTCATTCCTAGTGTTTTAAAAATAGCGATATTTTTACGTTTCGATTGAAAAATCCACTGCAGTAAATAACTTCCGCAAATAAAGCACAGCCCTAATGCCACCAATGCAACTAATCCAAGGTAATCCGTAAAGTACTTTAAAGCGCGGTTGCCGTCTTGGGCCGATTCTAAAATTGTTTCAACCTGAATGGTGTTGTCTTTTATTTCTTTTTCTAATTTTAATTTTACAGCAGCCGCATTTGCAGCGGGTTTGGTTTTATAGGTCCAATACTCGGTGAAGGTGCTGCCTTTTTCAATTAGCTTAGCTGAAGCTAGAAACTTTTTAGAAATTAAAATGCGCGGGGCAAAGCCACCGGCGCGAAATAGTCGTGAGGGGTCTTCAGTAATAACACCAGCAAATTTAAATTTAGCTTCACCTAAAGTGACCACATCCATTAACTTTAAATTTAAAACTTCTTGTACTTCGGGGTCGACCCATACCAAAGGTTCCGTCGAATTTAGATTTTGATCTGATAATTTAAGCTTTCCATATAAAGGATAGGCCTCGTCAAAAATACCTACATTTGTTAACCTAGATTCTTCGCCAAAACGAAGCATCGCAAAAAGTGAAAAAAACTGGGATTTCTGATCCATAGGAATATGACTTTCCCATTTTTGACGTTCTGCTTCCGTGAAGCCACGACGACCACTTATAGAAATATCACCGCCTAGAATAATTTGCGCTTTTTCAACGGTTTGAACAGTTAAGCTTTGTTGAAAGATTTGCAGCAAAAAGAACCCGATAAGACCTAACGCAAAATTTAGCACTAAAAAGAAGTTCATCTTTTTAAATCGCCATAGTTCAGTCAGTACCAGCTTAAATAAATGTCCTAGTCGCACAGCTGACCTGATTTTAACGTCAGCTTACGGTCACACATTTTTGCTAACTCATGATCGTGAGTTACTAATAAGGTTGTTGTTTTAGTTTTTTTTACCTGGGTAAAAAATAAGTCCATTACTTTTTTGCCAGTTTCTGTATCTAAGTTACCTGATGGCTCGTCGGCCAAAAGTAATGACGGTTTGGTAATTAAGGCCCGGGCAATTGCTAAACGTTGGCATTCGCCGCCGCTCATTTCGCTGGGGCGGTGTTGCGCACGGGGTCTTAAGCCTACATTGTCCAGTTCTTGTAAAATAAAATCTACGGTGTAGGGCCGATTTAAGATTTGTAAAGGCAAGGCTAAGTTTTCAAACGCTGTTAAATGTGAAATTAAATGAAACTGTTGAAACACGAAACCGATATTTTCAGAGCGAAACTGGGTCATTTGTTTTTTCGATAGTTTATTTAGTTGTTGTTCGTTTACAAATATAGAACCCGTGTCGAACGCATCTAACCCGGCAACTAAGCTTAAAAATGTCGATTTTCCGCTACCTGATGCGCCAACAATGGCTACCAGTTCGCCCGTAGGCACGGCTAGATTTAGGTTATTTAAAATTTGCAGTTTTTCAATTTGGCCAGTGGCATTCTGTTCGTAGCTTTTAGAAACCCGTTCAATTTTCAGACTCATATCAAAGGCCTTTACTTTAAATAGGTTTTTAAAAAGGCATACATGCTATCAGCAATAACTTTATAACCTTTTTCGTTGGGATGAACGCCGTCAGGTAAATTAAGATCTGGTCTGCCGTAAACACCTTCTAAAATATATGGGGCTAAATCGACGTTAAACTTTTTTGCTAACCGTGGGTAGATTTCGGAAAACTTTTGCTGATAGGCTTTGCCATAATTGGCGGGAACATTTAACTGGCCTAAGATAATTTTCTGCTTGTTTTTTCCAGCCCATTCTAGTGCTTCGGAAAGATTTTTTTCAACTTCTTCCGGCTTGAAGCCGCGTAGGCCATCGTTACTGCCTAATAAAATCATAACGTAATCGGGCTTATCTTTAGCAATCCATTTTAAGCGGGACAATGTCGAAGCCGAAGTCGAACCGCTTGAGCCCGCCCCAACAATTTTCCAATCTAACTTATCCGCATTTACTTTTTGTTGAATAAGCTGTGGAAAAGAAGAGGACTGCGCAACCCCGTAGCCTTCTGTTAGCGAATCACCTAGAAAAACAAATGTTTTTGCTTCGCCCATGGCTGAAGTAAAAATGGCGTACGCTAATGTAATAAAAAAAAAGATTCTAAGCATGCTTAGAATCTTAATCGCATTTCTGAAAAATTTTTATATGTATTTTACTAACGCACAGGACTTAAGTTATTAAATAAAATGCTGATTTGCGTAGAACTAATATCTTTCACCGCGACCGCCACCACTGCCGCCCCGAGGACGATCTTCCTGTGGTTTAGCTTCAGAAACTCGGACTGGACGTCCACCAATTGTTTGGCCATCCATTTTACTAATGGCATCGTCAGCAGCGCCGTCATCTTCAAGCTCGACAAATCCGAAACCTTTGCTTCTGCCCGTCATGCGGTCCATTACCACACGTGCTGAAGAAATTGTGCCGAATGAAGCAAATGCTTGCTGAAGTTCGTCGTCTGTTACAGAGAATGATAAATTCCCTACGTATAATTTTTTTGCCATGTCGTTCCTCCGAAGGCGTTGTTCTATTTATTCTGTTAACAGGCTAAATTAATACCTATTTACAGACAAGTTTAGTCCAATAAAGCTGGACAAAAATCAGTGGTGTTTTTCATGGCCATGTAAACCGTGGACATGTCCGTGTTGCAATTCTTCTTGAGTCGCTTGACGCACCAGCATGATCTCTACTTCGAAAACTAAACCAACCCCAGCTAAAGGATGGTTACCATCAAGCGTCACATGTGTGTCTGTCATTTTGGTAACTTTCACAACGCGCATTTGTTTGTCCAATTGCAATTGTAAATGGGCCCCTAATTCTAATTTAATATGGGCTAACTCTTGTTTAGGAACTTCCATGATCATGTCCGGGCGAAATTCTCCGTAGGCTTCTGCCGCGGTCAAAGAAATTTGCTTTTTGTCGCCTTCGCTCATTAACGAAAGAACGTGCTCTAAGGCCGGGATGATTTGTTGTTTACCTTCAAGAAATGGCAGTGGCTGATTGGTTTCCGACTGATCCAGAATCTGACCTTCGGTGTTTTTTAGAACGTAGTTAAAAGCAATTACGCGAGTTGCCAAAGATGTATCTGCTGACGATTTATTTTGAGACATGGGGAAGCCTTTCGTACTTTGGTCTAGGATTTATCGTGAATTCGTTAGTGTAATCAAGTCCAAAAATAAACTAATTTTAGCTATAAGTTATTTGATATTGAAAATGCCTCATAACAGAACATATAATAATAGTATGCAGGTTACGGATGTGTTTTCGACCACCCTACGAGCATTAGTGTTAAACGCAAGTTACGAACCTCTGCGAATAATATCCTGGCAAAAAGCCGTAATTATGTGGTTTCAAGATAAAGTGGAAGTCCTAGAATATCACTCGACAAAAGTCAGGTCGGTCAGCAATTCATTTCACCTACCCAGCGTTTTAAGACTAAAAACGTATATCCGGCCAAAAAAAGTAGATGGCGTCAGGTTCTGCCGCGAAAATGTTTACATTCGCGATTTACACACGTGTCAGTACTGTGTGAAAAAATTCAATTACAAAGATTTAACTATTGATCACGTTCTGCCCGCGTCGCAAGGCGGTCCAAAGACATGGACCAATGTGGTGACCG
>JANPNP010000130.1:0-1692 GCA_031427535.1 Bdellovibrionales bacterium
ATCAGACAAAACTAGCTTACTACTTAAAGTGGATCGATATTGATGGTTTATCTAATTTGCTTTCGTATGCAAACTACTACTCAAAAAAATTAACAGATGTAGCATCGTTGAAATATCTATCTGATAATATCGACTTCATCATCAACACTACAGCCCAACAAACAAAAGACCGCTTTGATGTCGAACTTGGCATGCGAGAGTTGTCGACGTCGATTGCTATTAAATTTTTACTGCGAGCGGATTTGTCAGAATCTGAAAGAGCCTTCTGGGCAACAAAAGTTTACACAAGCTCAGGTCTTAATTTATACACGGATCATGTACAGCAGAAAATCTATAACTTAAACTTAACTAATAAGTCTGAAATTCATGCGATTTTAGTGTCACTAGACTTGTGTTTCAAAATCTCAGATCAGCTGATAGATGCACCGACGATGTATACTAAAGATCGCATCAGTGATTTATTTGTTGAGACAATCAAAAAATCATTCGAACTTAATGAAGAAATGTCTTCATTGGAAGTTGAATCCATTTTGCCAGATTTAAGTTTACGATCGTTGCAGTCTTTCAGTATCTATTTAGTTTCTGCAAATGAGGAGCAAATTTTTAAAAACGGCGCTAGTTTTGTAAGAGTTGGATTTTTAGTTTTAGAAAAACTTTTTGCGAATAATTTACGGACTGAGCATACGCAACTGAATTTATTTTTAGGTCGCATTTCAGCTTCGCTGCGAATAGCTGCATTGGACGCAGAAGGTACATACCGCATCATTGATAAAAAGGGTGATGTCTGGAATTTAACACTACTTCGAACAGATTCTTTAGATTTAATTGCTGCCCTTGCTAATGAAAAGTGGTTTGCGTTTCATACATATTACTCAATTAAGTATTTTCCGCAAGAAAACACCTTCACCGCATTTAGTTCACCGAACCAACAAGATACCGCTGCAAATAATTCAGTGATTACTTTTAAAATTGATGAGAACAAAAAAATTGTAATGACGGATATGTACGGCCCTGAAGTATTAAAAAATGTTTCAGGCCAACGTGTTGAGCGCGCCCCTGAACAAAGCCACGCTAAAAAGCTGGCTTCACGAATTTCAGCAGTGTATGATGGTTTTGTGGCGTTTGGTGATAACAAGCCAGCTTACGTAAAGTTATCTATTGAATCAGATGGCATCAGCACAACAGCACGAATGTCAGATAAGTACGGTATTGTTTACGATTTTTCTATGGGCTTTTTTAATGAAGTTGGAGAATTCAGCTTAACATCAAGCAGAATTCCACAGACCACGTGGGTGCATCTGCGTGGGAATTTTAATGAAAACGAAATAAAAACTCAGGTCATTATTGGTGGCCGCGGATTTTTAACAAAACCATTCGTACTAAAAAGGATGAACCCATGATCAAAATATTTTTAACTAGCTTCGCATTTCTGCTGACTAGTATTCTAAGTAGCGGCGCCATCGCAGCAAATCCACCGGTGAAGGGCTTTAACATTATCGAAGTGAATTATCCATTTTATTTGGATCTGCACTCGTTAAATCAGGACTTATAACCTCCCATGACTGGCCTGCATTGGTTGTTTTGTGAATAAACTGGCTGCCAACCCATATAGTATTGGGACGATGTCGGGATAAGACCATTGGGAAATTCCAATGCCATCGATATTTAACATCTGTCGGTTTCCAACCGTAT
>JANPNP010000131.1:0-2918 GCA_031427535.1 Bdellovibrionales bacterium
ACCATATCAGCTTTTAATTTTACAATTTCCGCAGGCTTCATATCCGTAAGCAGTTCGTAGTACCTAAACATCAGTTCGTCAGATACGCGCATGGTTTTTCCGAACATATCTTTTGGTGATTCGTTCACACCAATATAATTATCCAAGGACTTAGACATTTTATTTACGCCGTCCAGACCCTCAAGAATAGGCATGGTTAAGATGCACTGTGGTTCTTGCCCGTAGGATGATTGCAACTGGCGCCCTACCAGTAAATTAAACTTTTGATCCGTGCCACCTAGTTCTAAATCGGTTTTCATTGCCACGCTGTCATAGCCCTGGCAAAGCGGATACAAAAATTCATGAATAGAGATGGGCGTATTTGACTTGTAGCGCTTCGTGAAATCATCACGCTCTAACATTTGTGCAACTGTGTACTGCGCGGTTAGTTTTACAAAATCAATTGCTGTAAGCTTTAATAACCACGCCGAATTGTAAACGATTTCTGTTTTTTCAGGATCTAAAATTTTAAATATTTGCTGTCTGTAAGATTTGGCATTTTCGTCAATTTCTTCGCGTGACAATATTGGTCGTGTCGAATTTTTCCCCGTCGGATCGCCTATTAGGGCTGTGAAATCACCAATTAGAAACTGAATGTGATGCCCTAGATCTTGTAAGACCTTTAATTTGTTAATCACAACGGTGTGGCCTAAATGAATGTCTGGCCGATTGGGGTCAGCGCCTAATTTTATTCTTAAAGGTTTTTTTTGCTCGAAGCTTTTTTTAAGTTTTTTGACAAAGTCTTTCTCGCTGATGAAATCCACCGCGCCGAATTGAATTTGTTCCAGTTGTGCTTCAGGAGCTAAAAAACTTTTCATACAATATTAGCGTGCAATCTCGACCGAGCGGCTTTCGCGCACAACAGTCACTTTGACTTGTCCTGCGTAAGCCATTTCACGTTCAATCTTTTTCACGATATCACGGGCTAGCATCATGCTTTGATCGTCTGTCACGCGCGAGCTTTCAACCAGCACGCGCACTTCCCGGCCGGCTTGTAAAGCCACAGCCTTAATAACGCCGTCAAACGAGTTCGCTATACTTTCTAAATCTTTTAAACGATTGATAAAATTATCCATCTGATTTCGTCTAGCACCTGGGCGCGCGTTAGATAAAACATTTGCGGCATGTACGATCCATGCAATAGATGAATTCGGTTTTTCGTCCTCATGATGTGATCTGATGGCATTGCAAACTTCTTCAGATTCACCATATTTTTTTGCTAAATCAGCTCCAACGAAAGCATGGTTGCCTTCAAACGTGTGATCAGCAGCAAGCCCGATATCATGTAATAGTCCTGCACGTTTCGCGATTTTCACGTTGGATCCAATTTCAGCCGCTAACAATCCAGAAATGTGCGCTACTTCTAAGGAATGGTTTAGCGCATTTTGTGCGTGGGTGCTGCGGTACTTAAGGCTTCCAACCATTTTTGTAAGCTCAGCGTGTAAGGAACCAATTCCTAATTCAGCAATAACTTTATCGCCTTCTTCTTTCATTGATTTGGTTAGCTCTGCTTTTTGTTTTTCGACGACTTCTTCAATACGTGCCGGATGCACACGCCCGTCTTCCATTAATTTATCAATGGTTCTGCGTGCTAATTCGCGGCGGATAGGATCAAAGCCTGAAATAACAATTGTTTCAGGCGTATCATCCACGATCAGATCGACACCGCACATAGATTCTAATGTACGGATATTACGACCTTCACGACCAATGATTTTTCCCTTCATCTCGTCAGAAGTTAAGCTCATGACAGATACAGTTCTTTCCGAAGTGTATTCCGAAGCAAACCGGGCCAGTGCGCGTGCTAAAACGTTTCTAGATTTTTTGTCAGATTCTTTAATGGCTTCTTCTTCAATTTCAGCAATGCGCTTACTGGCTTCAACTTTTGCAGTTTCTTCTAAGACTTGAAAAAGTTCGCGCTTAGCTTGTTCCTGCGACATTTGTGCAATGTTTTCTAATTTTTTTTGTAAAAAATGAATTTGCTCTTGCGTATTTTTTTCAGCTTCTTTTAACCGAGATTCTGAAATAGAGGTTTTTTCTTCGCGGTCTTTTAGCTGGTTTGCGAAGCGGTCGTTTTCATCTTGTTTACTTTTGTTTTGATCTTCGATTTCTTTTAAACGACGTTCAAGCTGAGTTTCTTTGTTCTTCAAAGTTACTTTTTGCTTATTGATTTCAGTCTCAATAGTTTTTCGCGCTTTTAATTCGAAATCTTTGGCTTTTGTTTCTGAATCTTTTTTTAGTTTTAACGATTCTGATTTCGCCTTGTTTATAATTTTCTCGGCTTCGCTGTGCGCTGATTTTTTGGTATTTTGATCTTGAATGCGTTTGTACGCAAACACCACGAATGCGCCCACTAAAATTCCGACCAATACGTAAAGTACTAATTCCACGACTTAACTCCTTCAATTTCGACTGTCTTAATTTCTGTTAAAATACTGTGGCACTGCAGATCATGCTCTTCGGCGAAGACATGATCCTTTAATGCTAAATGAAAACAAACTCCAATTTTAGAGCCTGTGTAATTTTTAAGTGCACGATCAAAGTAGCCTTGGCCCCGACCCAGACGCGTACCACCCTTGTCAAAAGCAACGCCTGGAATAACTAATCCCGCAAGCTCATGAGTTGAAACCACAACGCCATCTGCAGGTTCGTTGAAGCCCCAATGATTTTTTTGAAATGCTTTAACCGAATGTTTAAATAATAAATTGTTGCCAATAACTAGCGGAAAACACCACTGAATATTTTGTGAAATAGCAGCCCACTGCATTTTAGGTTCAGATCCCATGGGTTGAAACGCTGCCCAGTTACCTGTTTGATTATTTAGTTTTGCAGTTAGCTTTGTTTGAATCTTTGCCGAGTAATCGTCTTTTTGCTTTGCT
>JANPNP010000132.1:0-6959 GCA_031427535.1 Bdellovibrionales bacterium
GCATCAAACGAAATCATGGAACTTAAACAGAAGGTTGAAAAAGATTTAGAGTCTCGTATCGAAGATATTTTATCTAAAGTAGTCGGCCAAGGTAAAATTGTTGCTAGAGTTGATGCAACAATAAATCATAAAGTCGTAACAGCGGTTGAAGAGTCTGTCGATCCTGATAAGACAGCAATTATTTCACAAGCAACCCAAGAAGAATCCTTAGATGGCGCCCGTACAAATCCTACTGGTGTTCCCGGATCACGATCGAATATTCCTGGCGCTGAAGATAACAACGGACAAGTTGGCTTTAAGCAAGATGTTAAAAAAGAATCTAAAACTGTTAACTACCAAGTACCAAAAACGATTCGTAATGTTAAAGAAGCTGCCGGCAATATCGAAAAAATTAGTGTAGCTGTTTTAATTGATAGTGTTCCAACCACTACCACCGGAGCCGACGGAAAAACAGACACAAAGTGGTCTCCGCGGACTGCTGAAGAAATTGCAAAATATGAATCCCTTGTCAAAAACGCAGTCGGTTATATGGCCTCTAGGGGTGATAACGTTAAAATTGAGTCGATACAGTTTCAGCCTGAAGATTTCACTGAAAGTGAAAAGATTCTGACTGTTTTAGAAAAAAAGAAGTTAGTTCAGTCCTTATTTAAGTGGGGACTACTTGGTTTTGCACTTTTGCTATTCTTCTTCATGGTTGTCAGACCGTTTATGCAGTGGATTACCGATTCATTCACAGATTCAGTGGAGGACATGTTGCCGCGAACAATTGAAGAACTTGAAGAGCTACAATCTGTTGATAATTCATTACCAGGAATGAATGGTGTCTTACCAATTCTGCATGAATCAGTGGATCCGGAAAAAGCCGAAAGTGAATTGTTAAAAGACCGAATTATGAACTTGATCGACCGCGACGAAGAAAAAGCGTCAAGTGCGATTAATATGTGGGTTTCTCGGAAGGAATAACGAATGCGGACGATGAAGATTGAAAATTTAGATTACGATACGTTGCGCGGCATTGATAAGGCCGCGATCTTAATCAATTATCTGGGAAAAGAAGCCATCAAGGTGCTATTTACCAAGATGGACGATGGCGATATTCGTAAACTGATTCATTTAATGTCTAAATTTAAAGTCGTTCCCGTACATATTACAAAACGAGTACTAGAAGACTATTATGAAATGCTTAGTGAAGCAGAGGATTTTATTTTTTCTGATCAGATGGCAAGTAAGGACACAATCATCGAAGCACTGGGTGAAGAGCGTGCCCGTGGAATTATGGGTGGTTTGAATATATCTTCAGGCTCGGGCCGAACGTTAGAATCTTTAGAGATGGTCGATGCTAAGGCCCTATCTACATTTTTAGTGAATGAGCATCCCCAGACAGTGGCAGTTATTTTAGCCCATCTAGAGCCTGAGAAAAAAGGTGAAGTTTTACGTCGATTACCAGAATCTTTACAGGCTGAAGTGGTTCTACGTATGGCCAATTTAGAAAATGTTGATCCCGAATTAATCGCCGACATCGACAAAGTTTTAAAAAACCAATTATCTAACACTCATACGATTGAGCAAGCTTCTTTAGGTGGCGTGCAACCAGTGGCTGAAATGCTAAACGTTATGGATAAAAATACTGAGCAATCGATTATGTCGCGCTTGGAAGAAAAAGATCCATTGCTAGCAGAAGAGATCAGAAAATTAATGTTTGTATTTGAAGATGTCACCAAGATCGATGACCGTGGCATACAAATTCTTCTTAAAGAGATTCCAAATGATCGTCTGCTGCTGGCATTGAAAACTGCAAACGAAGATATTCGAATCAAGATTTTCAAAAACATTTCAGCCCGTGCTGCCGAAATGTTACGCGAGGACCTTTCGAACATGGGTCCTGCGCGATTATCTGACGTCGAAACCGCGCAACAAGAGATTGTCAATGTGGCTCGCCGCTTAGAAAGCGAAGGAAAAATAATTATAGCTCTTGGTGGTACAGAAGATGCCATGGTCTAGTAAAACCCAGCCAGATGCTAAATCTAACGTTCTGAAAAAAAGTAACGAAGGTTCGTTGGGCTCGGATATTTCTGTGTTGAACTATGTACCGAAGCAGATTCAGTTCGGTACACCAGATGCAGCACTAGATTACTTACGCGAAAAAGAGAAAGGTTCTGATTTTATCATGAGTGATGTTCTTCGTCAGACAACTGGCGTCGATACAATCGAGAAAATGTCCGAAGAAACTAAAATTGAAAATAAAGTTTTAGAAAAGCTATCTGAAGTTCAATCCGACGCCTACCAAAACGCGTATCAATTGGGCTTGGAAGAAGGTCGCGAAAAAGCTTACACGGAAAAGACGAATGACATTAATTTTAACCTTTCGAAGTTAGAAGAGATGATGCAGCAAATGGAGCATCTTAAAAAAGAAATGATTCGTCAAAACGAAAGCCATATCGTGACTTTAGTTTACAGCATTGCAAAACGAATTGCTTTAGATCATATCGAAGAGAAACCAGAAATAGTTCTTTCGGTAATTAAAAATGCAATTGAAATGGCTCACGCAGACGAAGATGTAAATGTTTTGATATGCAGTTCACAGATTGAATTCTTGGAAAATATGAAGACCAAGTCAGGGCGCGAAGCCGAATTCTTAAGTCAGGTAAAATTTCAAGTCTCAGACCAAGTAACTTCTGGCGGCTGTATCATCGAAACTAATTTTGGTGTCGTCGATGCGCGCATTGAAGAGCGCGTTAGTAAATTGTGGTCTGAATTAAAACAAGCTTTGCCGCGAGTTAAATCACCGATCACTTAGTGAAAGATCGTGCCATGAATCTGGATTTTAGCAAATATTACGACATTTTGAAAAGCTCGCATCTGACCAAGGACAGCGGCAAAGTCACGGATGTGACTGGGCTTTTAATTAAAGGCTATATCCCGGGTGTCAGCATTGGAAGTATTTGCGAAATACAAGGCTCGGCTGCTAAACCTTTACTAGCAGAAGTCGTGGGCTTTAAAGACAGACAAGTTTTAATGATGAGCTTATCCGATATGCGCGGAATTTCCATGGGTTCAAAAATCATGTTAGCAAAGTCAGTAGCAACCGTAAAAGTAAGTGACGAAATGCTTGGCCGGGTTGTCGACGGCTTAGCACTACCTTTAGATGGAAAACCCGATATGGAAAACATCAAAGAAGTACCTTTATATGCTGAAGTTGTAAATCCGCTAAGTCGTAAACCTATTCGTCAAAGTTTAGATGTCGGCGTTCGTGCCATCAACGCAGCCATCACTGTAGGTCGCGGTCAGCGGGTCGCCATCATGGCCGGTTCTGGTGTCGGAAAATCAGTGCTTATGGGAATGATGGCGAAAGAAACCGAAGCTGATGTGAATGTGATCGCCTTAATTGGCGAGCGCGGTCGTGAAGTTCGTGAATTTATTGAAAATGAATTGGGCCCTAAGGGCATGAAAAAAACTGTTGTTGTGTGTGTCACTAGTGATCAAAGCCCCTTACTGCGCATGCGCGGGGCTTACGTTGCGACTGCCATAGCAGAGTACTTTGCTGGCCAAGGAAAAAATGTTTTACTTGTCATGGATTCCGTAACACGATTTGCAATGGCATTACGTGAAATTGGATTAAGTATCGGCGAACCGCCAAGCACGCGCGGCTACACACCGTCTGTTTTCTCGACATTACCAAAATTACTCGAGCGCGCTGGAAACTTTGAAAACTCAGGCTCTATCACTGGCTTCTATACTACTCTTGTTGAAAGTGATGACATGAATGACCCGATCGGAGATGCGGTACGATCCATAATCGACGGTCACATTGTGTTGTCGCGTGATCTAGCGCACAAGGGTCACTTTCCTGCTATTGATATTCTACAAAGCGCAAGTCGGGTTATGAAAGCCGTCAGCAGTCCAGAGCACGCACGCAATGCGATGAAGCTACGAGAAACACTAGCTGTTTACAAAGAATCAGAAGATCTTATAAATATTGGTGCCTATAAAATGGGTGCAAATCCAAAAATTGATAAAGCTATTAAATCTATTGACGCAATAAATGATTTTTTAAAGCAACGCACAGATGATCACTGCGGGATGACGCAATGTTTGAAGCAACTTATGCAAATCACTTCAGCTTTATAACAAAAACTCTAGAGGGAAAATATGAAAAAATTTAAATTTTCCTTAGACAAAGTTCTTGTGCATAGAAAAATTCAAGTTGATCTTGCACAGAAGGATTTTCTTGAAGCCGAGCACGCCTTAGATATTGAAATCAAAAATTTAGAAAATATGGAGCAGCAAAAGGAAAATGCATTGGTTCAACGAACAGTCGCAGTTCAGGGCTCTGCAAGCTGGGCCAACGAGGTCAATCAGATCAACGTCTACTTGTCAGGACAAGACCTTCGGATAAGAAAGCAGAACGAACGTCTACTGGAATTAAGAAAAGTAGTCGAGTCCAGACGTGAAATTTTGCAGGAAGCGCTAACTGCAGCTAAAATGATTGAAAGGCTACGCGAAAAGAAAAAGCAGCAGTATTTTAGCGAAGTTTTAAAAGATGAACAGAAAGAGATCGATGAACTTTCTGTTATACGATTTTCCAGGACGGAAAATTAAAAGGATGTCATGAAGACCGGTTACGATCAGTTTTTCAAAAAAGCAAAGCAAACCGCTGCGGTACAATCACGTTCGCAATCTATAAGAAATTTGAAACAAAAAAGTAAACCCAAAAGAAAATTTCCAGTTACGCAGTTGGGAATATTCCTTCTATTTGGTTTAGGTGGAATTGCTTCCTTAGACCACTTAGATGAGATTGAAGCACAGTTTAAAAAAATCGATATAACTATGGGAATGGCGCACGCGCAAGATAAAGTAAGTCCCGCAGAAATGAAAGAAAGCCTTTCGGATGCTAAATTCTTAACGCCCGTGGGTGCAGCAGCGCCTGAAACTAGTAAAGAAAAGAAACCGGACGACGCAGATTACTTATTTAAGTTAGCCGAACGTAAAAAAACATTAGATCAGCGCGAAGAAGATTTGAATAAGATGGCGGCCGAAATCGAAAAGCAAAAACTAGAAATCGAGCAGCAGGTAAAGAAAATTGAAGAAACTCGTGCGAAGATTTCATCTGTCTTAGAAGAAAAAATTAAAACCGATGACGCCAAAGTCGATACGCTTGTGCAAATGTATTCAAATATGAAGCCGCAACAAGTCGCAAAAGTGTTTGAAACTTTAGATGAAGATTTAGTTATTGAAATTTTAAGCCGCATGAAAAAGAAAGTTGCCGGTGACATTTTAAATTTAGTTAAGCCTGAAAAGGCCCAAATTTTTGCAGAGCGATTTGCTGGCTACAGGACGCCAGCTAATCAATAGACTTTTAAAACAAGGAGGACAGTGCTAGAAAAATTACTTGGTGTCAGCCCCCCGCAAAAGGGATTGGCTCAAGACTCAAAGGTTGTAGATAAAAAAAATCTGCCGCCAGACTTCAAAAAGGATTTTGAACGTCAACTGCAAAAGAAACTAGATCAAAAATCTACTTCTTCTAAAGAAAACGAAAAAGATCCGAAAGCGCAAGCCGCTAAAAAAAGTGAAGATGAGTTAAGAGCTGAGCGAAATGAGAAGAAACCATCTGGGGGGAACTAAAAAGAAGATGGTGGATTCAGAGCCCGAAGTTACGATGATTTCAAATGTTATGGCCTTACCCGAGAGTGAATTTGAAATTTCAGATCAAAAAATAGATCTGACGATGATCGAAACAGAAGGCAACTCAGAAGAAGCAAAAATTAAGGTTAATGTAGACGGCACGGCTGAAAAAGCTGCTGTAGCAGCTCCTGTTGTGCAAAACGTAGCGGTTGATGCGGCGCCAAAAATTTCGAATCAGGAATTTGTAGCTGCAAACGCAGTGGAAGATCCTGAAGTTGAAGGCGATGTCAGCACGGTATTGCAGGCTTTGCAGCAGCAACAAGAACCAACTATTGCAACTAAGCTTATTCCCGTCAGCCCAGAAGCATCTGCTGTTGAACCAGCTGCTGTCGAAGCTGCCGCACCCGTTGCAGCAGCGGCAGTTGTTGAACAGCCTTCGTTCGAAGATTTGCTTGGTCAAGATGTGGGTTTTCAATCGGACCTGCGGCAGCATGTGGCTAGCAATGGTCTTATTCAGAAAATGAAAGAGTTTGAATCAGATAAAGGAATGTCTGCAGAAACTGCGATGAACTTTGAACAAAAGGTTCTGGAACAGTTGACGCAAGAAAAAATTTATTCGGTTCCGAACTCTGAGATGGCTAAAGATTCTAGCTCTGAAAAGCAATCTGATAGCTCGAATGACGCACTTAATGAGCTAAATCCTGATTCATTAAAGACTGATTCGAATCTTCACATGGGGCAATCGCACACAGAATTTAAAGCGCATATGTCGACGCCATTAGAAAAAACTGGAACAGCAACTGCTCTATCGCAGCTACTTGAGCGTCGTGATGAAAATGTTCAAGAAGTTATGAAACAAGCGCAGTTTCTGGCAACTAAGGGTGGCGGGGAAATGACTGTTCGCATGAGTCCCGACGGCATGGGAGAAATTCAATTGAAAGTCCAGATGCAGGACGGTCGCTTGAATATTGAAATGCAGACTCAGGATAAATCGGTAAAAAAGCTGATTGAAGACAGTTTAACTGAACTAAAGTCTGGGCTTGCGGCTCAACAGTTGAGTGTAGATCATGTTAGAATTAGCACTGTGAATGCGACTAACACTGAAAATTCAACACAGTTTCAGACAAGTCAAAATCACAGCGGGCAAAATTTTAGCGCAGGACAAGATCAGCAAAAAGAATTTTGGAAGCAATTTCAAAACAATTTTGGCAATCAAGTTCAGAACTGATTGCGACGGAACTGACATGGCGCCTCATCGTCCAGCGGCTGCGATTTCTCGAAACGTCTTGGTCAGTCGCTCGTCCAACGTTTTCTCGTTCGCCACAACACAGCGCACG
>JANPNP010000133.1:0-2692 GCA_031427535.1 Bdellovibrionales bacterium
GTAATGCACCTACGGCGTAATTGGGTAAGTACGGATGAAACGTGCAGCACTTAAGATTTTCCTTATACGGATAGCTAAACCGTTTATCTCGAGAGCGTAAGCAATTCGTGCATGTGGCCTTAGTTTCAACAGCGTTAAGTCCCAACACCTTGGCGGAAATAAAACTTTGATACAGTGCAGGCACAACGCTTTTAATTTGCATAAGCGTAATACTACCCTGCTTTTAAAAACTTATCTACACACAGACTTGATTTTTTGCAATAACGGAACCAGCGCGTTTGTCACTGGCCAGCGCCAAACAAAGTCACGACAGTGCTGAAATGAAGGAAACATAATCGCGCCGAACGTATCGCTGTCGTAATACTTTTCGGCGGCTATAAACGGCGCAAGTTGCTCGGTAACCCAAGTTAGGGATTCGGTATCCAGCAAGCCCTGTTGCTGCAGTTCAAGTGCGATTTCAACCGGTGTTACATACCCTACTTGTTCTGCCAGCGGCTTAATCCCTACTTCAGGAAAAAGTAAACTATCAAAATGGTCTTTTTTAGTTTTATACACCTGGTGAATAAACGTCATAATTTGAATGTTTCGACTACGAAATTCTAATCGCGCTTGGTTATAAATTTCGACATCACGCTCGCCGTTATCACCAAGAAATATAATAGCATCTGGATTTTGTGATTTCACCAATTTTCGAATTTCAACTATTTTATGGTCACGTTCGAAAAGCCCTACGCGCAAATTCAGTTCTCCTGCGGGAAATTGGTTGTGAGCCAAAAATCGTTTGTGAGCGTTTAGCAACGTGGCAAAACCCGCTACGTGGGCCGGCGCATTTGAAAGATAAACAAACTTTGTATCTGTACCCAGCTGACGCTGTAAAAGCTGAAATAGCTGCGCCATTCCAGTAAAGTGCGCCGAGTAATTTGGGACCCTAGCTG
The DNA here is from genome assembly GCA_031427535.1 of Bdellovibrionales bacterium. Taxonomy (GTDB): domain Bacteria; phylum Bdellovibrionota; class Bdellovibrionia; order Bdellovibrionales; family Bdellovibrionaceae; genus Pseudobdellovibrio. The sequence continues at coordinate 936 of JANPNP010000133.1, forward strand.
CTGCACGGACTGGGTTTAAAATGTGTGACACCTTCAAGGTGTCATCAACATCGCTAATCACAAGGACCTTTTTATTTGCCGCAAATGACAGACTAGTTGTAAGTAAAACGATTAAAAAAACCTGAAAATTTGAATTCATAAGTGCCCCCTAAAACTGTCTCAAACTAGCCCAATGCTTACGTTTTCCACAGCACACTGTTAGGAGGTGTTTAACACTTTTCGTCAGTTGCGGTGAACAAAATTTCACCGCGTTATTCTTTAAACAATTCAGTTAGTTATAGGTCTCAGTTTAAGACATTTCAGGAAAACCTGGCCCCGGGTCTTGCAATCAATACAAGTAAGACAACTAACTGGCCCGGAGGCTTAGATGAAAACAGTTTTAACATTTACCATTTTATTTAGCGCATTAAGCACATTCGCGGTGACCCAGCCAGCGAAGGACTACAAGTTCACTTTCAAATCCGGCAAGGAGACATTTGAAATAAAACAAAAAGGCGCATCGCAAGATATTGCATTTAAATTAGCAGCAAAAGAGTGTTTCAAGACCTTAACCGGTGGACGTTACCCGGGCGAAGAACGCGGCATGGACATTATTGATATTTGCGCAAACCCAAAAATGTAGTTAGTCTTATCGCATGAGCATACTAAAAAAGATCGCCGATTTCATCGGCGGAAAAGAACCTGAAATATTTGACGACAAAGGCCAAGTCTGTCATAAGCTTCCAAAAAAACAATGGGACGACTGGAACAACCGCTTAGTCAAAAGCTCTGAATACAATTGGCGCGAACACAAGGGAAGCCTTGCTGGAGCCGCTACCGATAAAACTAAATCTCCGCAGAAATAATTCACATCGTGTGTAAATAAAGACAATATTCGTTGAAACTAGAGTTTTGCTATATGCAGCCAAATTTATGACTTCGCCAGAACAAAGTTATAACTATGCGAAATGTATTAGTTTATTGATTTCGCAAACTGGACGGCTATGTGGTAATGTTAAGCAATGAAGGCTATGAAAAATTCAGTCTTAGAAGGTAAAGTTATGATTGTAGCAGAAGCTAATAAAGATTCCTCTCCGTGGGTGCAGTCTGCTCTTAAAGAGCTCAGCAACACGTTGCCTCAATTTAAAACGAAGGCCGAAGCTATCAAGACCTTGAATTCCGAATTGGAAACCTTGGCAACAAACCGATCTTTATCTGTCGCAGACTTACTAAAACTTGCTTCGTCTTCAGTTGAAAATCATGAGGATTTAGATAAAAGTCTTCGACTTAGTTCCCTTATTTATTCTCTAAAAAATTGCTGAAGGTTTTTGGAAATGATCGGTAGTAGAAGAAAACATGACTGGAATTCTTGGGAAAATTATCTTTCAGTCCATGAAACGACTTTGAACACGTATATTAATACCCGTCACGTAGCTGGCCCTCGTCAATACACTATAAACAAATTAACCGATCAAAATATCCAGTTATCAATTGAAGGTCTAATATTAAAATCAGATCTAGGTGTTGAAATTCAAATAAAAATTGAAAAAACGGTTGAGCTTGATATTGAGTACAGCCGGCCCAGAGCAAGAACTTTCTCCTACAGCTACCATGCTTTAACTCCGAAACCAAACGCTCGTAATCTTATGAGGTATTGTTCACCTCATGAACACCGGCCACATCACCACAAGCATCTTTATTATTCGGATGGAACATATAATGTGTTAGATGTGCCGGATAGAACATGGCCCCACGTGAGTGAGTTTCTTGACGAAGTA
>JANPNP010000134.1:0-1917 GCA_031427535.1 Bdellovibrionales bacterium
ATGGCAAAAAACCGTTTGGTGGCCTGAGCATTTACATCATAGTCAGTAGCTGTAGCACACTTGTGAAAGTGCACTGCTTGTTCTGAGTTGACCTTATGGCCCACAGCTATAATTGCAGCTAAATTATAGTGTTGAGTATCATAGCTTTTGTCGTCAGAGGCAGTTATTCGAAAATTTCGAGTAACTGAAGATTCTTGAAGTTCACTATCAGAAAAGATTTTCATCGGCGTACACAGTGTCAACACCACCATCACCACTGCTTGCTATAAATGTAAGGTATGTCAGCTGCTGAAGAACGAACAATTGAGACTTCTTGTTTTTTCTTTTTCATAGTCTTTTACCCTTGCCAGTTATGGATGGATATACCGCCACACAGAAGCTACGTGAAAATAATTATCGAAAGCCAATCATCGCACTTACTGCACATGCAACGTCTGAAGTTCGCAAAAAGGCTTTGTGTGTTGGCTATACCGATCACCTTACCAAGCCAATAAATCCGAACGAACTCATTTCAGCTATTGTTCGATATACTAGGAAACATGAACCGCAGGTCTAAATTAGATCTACCGCAGTTTACTCATGCTTTCATCGATCGCTCTTAAGCTTGCGCTGGGACTTTTAATGTCGCAATCATTCGAAGTACACAGAACCCGACTAACAACGCAATCAAATTCCAATGTGATTGATTTTTCATAGCAGCGCCCAAAATCATTCCAGCAAAAACACCGGCATCCATCAGTAGGCTCAGCAATCCGAAACTAGATCCCAAACTATTTTTAACGGCCTCTGATCCCACATGCATATAAAGTTGCATTGAAAAAAAGACAGAGCCAAAAACAAATAGAGATGAAAACACCAAAAGGCCAATTCGATCACCTGATACAAACGACAAAATTAAACAAATTACTAAAAGGCATGTGACCCAGATCAACTTTGGTCGTGAAAATTTAATAAGCCCAGCCCGTTGAAGGATTAGGTTCAAAACACCTGCAGCACCGGCCAAGCCCCAAAACCATGAAACGTCCGATGCATCACCTATCTTTAACAAACGCGTTAAGAATATAGGATTTATTGGAATGGATAATAATCCTGTCAACAAACTTGCAATCACAAAAGCCGGAGACTTAACAAGATTGAATATAGCCTGTAACGAGTACCTGATGCCAGGCGACTTTAACTTGATATCAGCTCCGTTAATTCCAGATTGGATCAGGGCAACAACTGCAAAAATAGCCCCACATAAAAAAAGTCCATTTATTCCTAAGGCGTTAAATAAAATTGGGCCTAATGAGAACCCCGAAAGTTTCGCAAGAAAACTAATTAATGCTCGGTCTAAAATTTTGTTCTGCATCTTTTTTTCAGGATCGAAGTTTAATATCCAAACCAACTCGGAAATACTGCTTATCGCAAAATTGAAGTATAAAAGTGGCAATAGAAGCATTACTAAGTTCGGATTTAAGATTTTCCAGAAAATGGCTAGCAAAAAAATCGATAAGGCACTGATCAGCTGACTTACAATCGATATTTTTTTGCAATTTCCAATATCAGACCAAACTCCACCAACAATTCCAAAAGCTAACGAACCAAAGGTCGCAAAGGAATAAATTGTCGATAGATCCAAATTATTATTTCCAAAGTCATTTAAGAAAACGGGAAAGCCTGTCCAGAAAAAACCAGTCGCCAAAGTTGACAAAAATGATGTTGCTAATAGCAGAAAAAAAGATTTTTTCATATGCGATTCCTTTCAGAAATCCAAGACCTAACAAGATGCCGCTGGGTATTGACCTGAAGTGCTGGTCGACGATGCAAACACCAATGATTATCGATAATTAAAACTGTTCCAGCTGACCAGTTGATTTTAACGGAAGCGCTTTCTGATTCACGAATGACTTTTTTTAATTTATTAATTGGCCCCGC
>JANPNP010000135.1:0-1530 GCA_031427535.1 Bdellovibrionales bacterium
TTTAGGCCGTGAACTTCGGCTATCGTACTCGAATCAGTTTATTGCAGCAGATAAGGAAACAGTTGATGAAGCTTACGCGGGCGATATCATCGGTGTCAGTGACACCGGAAATTTTGCAATTGGTGATAGCATATCATCGCAAGGAAAAGTTGAATTTGAAGACATTCCAAAATTTGCGCCGGAACTGTTTGCCAAGGTCACTGTGCGGGATGCTTTACGACGTATTAAATTAAACGTAGCGCTTCAGCATCTTTCAGAAGAAGGAGCGATTCAGTTATTTATTGATCCCATTATTGGCCACCAAGAATCAATTGTGGGCGCCGTCGGCGAACTGCAATTTGAAGTTTTAGTGCACCGTCTACAAGATGAATACAATTTAGAAGTTAAATTAACCCGGCTGCCTTATACCGTAGCCCGCTGGCCGCGTTCAGCAGAAGGTAAGCCTGTGACGCAGCTTAAAGGAAACTTTCAAATGTTTGAGGACATGATTCAACAGCCCGTTTTACTTCTTAATCAAGAGTGGGATTTAAACTGGGCTAAAAAAGAAAATCCGGATATTGATTTCGCTAGCAGCATATCAAGGGCCAGATAGTGTTACATAATTCGTCTTCGCTACAGATTAAAAACTTACAGAAAACCTACGAAAATAAAAACGGGAAAGCGGTCGACGCTGTTCGGGGTGTTTCGTTTGACATTGCTACGGGGGAAATTTTTGGACTGCTTGGACCCAATGGTGCTGGTAAAACCTCAATCATAAATATTATCACAACCCTTGAAGATGCTACCCAGGGGCATGTTTTGGTATTTGGTGAAGATGTAGCAAAAAATCCAAAGTTTACCAAAAAACAACTGGGTGTTGTTCACCAAGAAATAATCAACACCGGCTTTTTTACAGTTGAAGAGATTTTAAAATTTCAATCGGGCTATTATGGCATTCGGAAAAATTCAGAGCGTATTGATTATTTACTTGAAAAACTGGGCCTTAAAGATCACCGCAGAAAAAACGTAAAGCAGCTTTCAGGCGGCATGAAAAGACGTTTAATGATCGCTAAAGCGCTGGTGCATTCACCGAAAATTTTACTGCTGGATGAACCCACGGCAGGGGTAGACGTAGGCCTTCGGGAATCCTGGTGGCAATTTGTGACGCAGTTAAAAAATGAAGGAATTTCCATTTTACTATCCACCCACTATCTGGAAGTGGCCGAAAAACTTTGCGGCCGGGTTGGCGTCATCAATAAGGGTAAAATTATTTTTCTCGGAAAAACGGAAGATGCTATTTCACAGTATTCAACCAAAAAGGTTCACATCGAGTTTGCTTCAGGAAAATTGCAAACTGTCGTTGATTCGGCGTCTGCCGGATTGGTAGAAATTTTAGCGCATCATCAGATTAATTTTAGCGAAATTAAAAACATTCGGGTCGAAGAAGGCCGTCTAGAAGAAGCCTTTTCAAAAATGGTAAGTGTATGATCGGATTTTTGACCTTACTTGAACGGGAAGTTAAGCGCTTTTTAAAAGTTATTATTCAAACGT
>JANPNP010000136.1:0-3274 GCA_031427535.1 Bdellovibrionales bacterium
ATTGCATTTGATACAGCTACTCCAATGTGTTCGTGCGTAACACTTGGATCCCATTTAAGGGCTTGAATAACATCAGCTTGAATTTGTGAATCTGTTTTCATTTTTTCTCCTGTTTTTGTTATTTAAGTATAATAACTTAAATTAATCTTGCGCTTTTTTTCTTTGTAAGTGCATGAATCAGGCCATCAAGACTGTCTGTCGAAATGCGTTTCAAGAACTATTTAAGACAATTAGTCAAAATAAGAACCACATTGCCTCGTCAATTCTTAATCAAATTTTTTCAATTTCCTGCCTCACAGATCTGCGTATTGCTAAGATCTGATCTAGATGCAAGACTCTGCAAGTGCACGAACATCATGAAATCTATTTCCTCATTTTGGCTTTTTTTTTCCGAATTAATTGGTACGCTTAGCGGCGTTAGTTCTTCGACATTGTTTATTCCACTGGGAAACTTATTTGAATCATTTCAAATCACTTTAGCTCTAACAGCAATGTTACACGTGCTGGGAAATTCAGTGCGAACAGTAATGTACTTGAAAAATAGTTGGCGGTGTCCTGTCAGGAATGCTGACCGGCATGATTGTATCTGGTGGCGCTATATAGCGTTCGGCGCTAATTGGTTGGCGAAGTATTGGTTAAAACGAATAAAGAAAGAGCGCTTTGAAAAAATAGTTCTTTATTTTGTTTTTTTATGGGACTTGTTTCAATCGCAACAAGCCTTTTGAAAAATTGATCTGCATTGATCTGCCCGAAGGCTCTGATATTCCCGCAGGAAGTCTTAAAGCCTTCTAGCCATAAGACCACCCGCTGGAAAAATCATTACTTGATCTACATGACTTGATTTGAAGTCGTGGTACGGTTTTTAGATTTATCAGTTCGGTCCTGGCTTCTATCACCCATTGCGGCACCATCAGCGCTTAAGGTTTTTTCTGATTGTGATTGAACTCGAATCTCGTTTCGGACATCGCTTACACCAGAAACCGATTCTGCGCAGTCTTCTGCTAGGCGTTTCATGCGTCGCTCGCTAACAGTTCCGCTTAACATGACTTCAGCATCTTTAACGCTGACTTCAATTTCGCTCGCATCAACTGAATGGTCACGATAGAGAGCTTCGCAAACTTCTTCACGAATTTTCTCATCTGTGCGTCTAAACCCCTTAGGCCCTTTGCCAAAAAAATTCTTTGTTGATTGCCACAGGCTTTCATTACTGTCTGATGCTGGTAACCAACTTTGTGATGAATCTCGGTCAAAGTTTCCATGTCGATATGGATTAGAATAATCAGAAAGACCAGAGTAGCCACTTCGGAAGTTAGAATAATTATTCCCACGATCCATTTGGATTCGTCCGTCATCTAAGCTGTTACCGTAATTTTGATCAGACGGAGACCGATTATAATTTTGATCACGGTCGTTAGAATGACGTCGGCTCGAGGAATGGCGATTGTCACTATCTTGGTTGTACCTTTTGTTTTGCATAAAAATTCTCCTTAAATTCGTGGTTGATATTGTTAACTGAATTTTTAGTGCTGCAATATTTTGGCCGTGGCACACACCATGCACTTTCTCGGACATTTAGGACTTAGAACTTTAATAAAGGGGAACAAATGAACAAATGCGAAAACTGTGGAAACGAATACGACAAGGCTTTCCAAGTCACGATGGCGGGCAAAGAGCACACATTTGACAGTTTTGAGTGTGCAATAAATATTTTAGCACCACAGTGTTCGCACTGTTCCACAAGAATCATTGGGCACGGCGTTGAGAGCGATAACAAAATTTTTTGTTGTGCTCACTGTGCCAAAGCCAAAGGTGTTCATGGCTTACGCGATCATGCTTAGTGACATAATGCCTCAAAAGATTTGAATTTTTAAATTTACCGGGTCTGACCCAATAGGATTCTTAAAGTGTGTTTTTCTGCTACAGCTAGTTGAGGGAATCATCTGGCTAAGTTTTCGCACAGACGCACCGCTTGTGAAACAAGTTATGACTTATATTTACTCGGGATTTTCTCACGTGTTATGGCCGTTTTACATTCCGTTCGCGATGGGAATTCTAGAAGCTGTACCTTGGCGTAAGAAAACGATCTTTGCTTTTGGGGCCATCGGGATTTCGGTGGGACTTTACCTTTTGTACTTTATCGTCAATCGTCCAGTGGTTGCAGAAGTTGTTGGCCGCCATATCGTCTATGTGATGCCGCATTTCTACTCCACTTTAGTGATGGTGTTGTATGTTACGGCAACGTGTTTCAGCTGTTTCTTTTCAAGTCATGGTTTTGTTCGAATATTCGGTGGCCTGGCATTTTTGTCTTTCATCGGGGCATATGTGGTGGACCAAATGGCATTATTTTCCATTTGGTGTTTTTTCGCGGCTGTTTTAAGTCTTATGATTTATTTTCACCTGCGATTTAGAAATTTGGGTGGATTTTCAAAAAAAGAATAAACAGTGCCACAAGCTGAGAACCTTTTCTCTATTCCTGCAGGAATAACAGGCTCAAGAGCCATACCGCAGATAGTGCAGAAGCCGGATTCGCTTTGCAGAATATGAGAATGCATAGGACAGGTGTACTGAATGCCCTCTGCTGTCGTTGTAAGCCAGATCGAAAGTTGATGCGTAAGTGAATTCTTTTCAATTTTCATAAGTGACTTCCTTTGAAAGTTTAATTTTTTTTAGAATGCTAAAGACTTCGAAAACAAATGTGCTCGTCGCTTTAACTGTTGGCAAGGGTTCCTCCGTGATAAGGCTTTATGACGAAAGACTTTCGAATTGTTCAGCTGCAGGATTTCGCTTCTGAAAATCTGAATTCCCTTGAATAAGTTGTTTACCATTTAAAGACACATCAAAGGTGATTGTCGTTCCTCGTGAAATCATGGCGCTGACGGCGCAGTACTTCGTCTGTGAAAGATTGACTGCTTCCGTAACTTTGTCCGGATCGCAAGGGCCGTCTATTATATATTTAACTTTGATGTCCGTTAACTCATGCGGATGATTAGTGGCAACGACGGCCTGTGCCTCGATCTTGAATTTTTCGGGCATCTGCTTGTTCTTTTTTAGCAGACCAACTACGTCCATGCCGGTACAACCACATAAAGCTGCCAGCACCAGTTGTTTAGGTGTCGGAGCACGGTCGTCGCCAAATGGTTTTGCGGCATCCATGTAAACTTTAAACCCATTGATATTCGCCGCAAAATTTTGCTTACCGATCCAATCACAATCGACTTTCATAGATTCTCCAATCGCTATTTACTGAATTTGAATTTGTTTGGCTTTAAGTGAT
>JANPNP010000137.1:0-4140 GCA_031427535.1 Bdellovibrionales bacterium
TTTCTGATAATAGGTTCGTGCAATAGCCATCTGTGCGGCCACTTTATTGGTATCAGTCACTTTACTAGCGCTTCTTGAATCAAGAAGTTTTTGAAAAGATTCTAGAGCCAAATCTGTTTGATTTGCTTCTGCCTGTGCTAAGCCTTGATTGTACAGCGAACTGAAATAATACCGGCTTTTAGCACCAACTTTTCCATACAGTGCAGCAGCTTCACTGTGCTGTCCTGATTTAGCTTTAACTTCGCCTAGTCGGAAAAAAAGCATGTCCCGGTTTTGTTGCGGAACGCTGGCAACGTCAATTCTTTGAATAGCATAATTTAGCAATGTTTCATCACCAAGACGGTCTGTAGCTACTAGTAACTTTTCCAATGCCTGCCTAGTCCAACGTTGATCGTTAGACTTAATCACGTCAACAAACTGAAAAGCTGCAACTTGATTTAGATTCAATTCCATCAGCGAAAGACCTAGGAAATATTTAATTTGCGATCTTTCGGCTGCTGCATCTGACTTCCGAGATAGTGCTAACAATGTATTTGCAGCTTGTGAATATTGACCTGACTTTAACATTCCCATAGCGCTAGCTATTTGCGTCCGCACCGCATTGTTCTTTGTATTCGAAAATACTTTCGGACCTGCCGGCGATGTTGACCGCGTTGACAGTGTCTTGGTCACAGGTAGTTTCTTTTTTGGCAACTGCGCCTGAGCTGTTTGATATGCGAAAGTACCGATTAAAAGTGTAATGACTATGATATTTTTATTCATCGGTATCTGGCCTCCGGAAAAAAGAAACTGAATCCTGCAGTCAATATAAGGTCGTTATAACTGTTTTTTTCAGCGACACCTGTTGCCAGTTTGTCAGGAATAGGAGTAGCTTGAAACGATGTCCAACTGTAATCCCAACGAAATGCCATTGATTTATTTATAGCAAAAATTTGTCCCACGCCGACATGCAGGGTGGGAACGCTGCCTTCCTGCGAATTGGTGCTTGATGTCCCGCCACCAGCCGAAAAATACATATCAAAAGGAATGATATGCTTGTTCAGCATAGTTAATTTTCCATAAATGGGGGCCCAAACCAGATCGACACCAACATAGCTTTTTGTATTTATAAACTTCTCGGGTTGCAGCAAATTATTATCTCGAATTTCCTTAGCTACTTCTCTTTCTGAATTGGATAAAAATAATCCAGAAAGTTCGACTCCGAAAGACTCGGTGAAATGGTATCCTAAATTAACTTTTAATCCCATATTCAGGAACCATGGCGAATTTGTCGTCGTTCCACCGCCAGCGTAAATTTGAAATCGCTCTGTTTTGGGCAGAAATTTTTTCTGAATAACTGAAATTTCGCTGAAAGGTGAAAGCTTGTTTAAATCAGTAAGGTTTTCTACTCTCTGATTTTTTGGGGCTGGCGCAACAGCTGTTTGATTTTCAGACTCAGCAGTTTCCGAGGAAGTTTCTGCGGCTGATTTAGGAACAATTTCAGGTGCCGGCGCTTGTCGCGGCTGCATCGCTTTCGGCGTTTCCGTCTTATAAATATTTTCAATATTAAGGATCTCTTGATCATCTAGCTGCTGCTCTTGAGCTTGGGCTAAAAATGAAAATCCAACAATTCCACAACTTAGTATTACAAAATACAATTTTTTAAAACTCATCAGATCCCCTTAAAACAAGTAATTCAAACCAATTTCAAGATTGGTCGTGTAGGTTAACCGCTCAGAAAAACTTCCGTAACTTGGTACGGGGTCAGCTACGCCCCCAGGATTGTCAGTCGGCTTACTGCCATCGCGAAGCGCGCCAGCTTTAAAAGGAATTGGCGCTTGATGCGCATAGAAACGTAAATCCACTTTCAATGAAAAATGTTTTGAAAAATAGAACCGTTCACCGACGCCAACGGCAAGTGCCGGGTAGGTCTTATGCACAAATTTAACTGCGCCCAAAGCTCCGGACAAATACAACGATGTGTTCATAACGCCATCTTTAGTTAAACTTAGCTTTCCGTAATACAATTTAAAATTGTAATCTGCCATCAACGAATATTCCATGTAGGGAGCTCTGCCGAAATCCAAACCAAAATCTTTCTTCAATCCTTGTGCATCTGCAGATAAACCATTGCTGTTTTTCGCAAACAATAAACCAATCGAATGATTTTCGTTTAAATGGTAATTAAATACCAGACCCGCTTTTGACGTATTTGATATGGGCTCTGTTAAGGCAAGACCACCAAAAATTCCGATATCAAAAGTTTCTGAATCTTTTATATTTCTGTTTTTCAAACTTACAGAGTTATCAAATACAGGATAGACAGTTTCTTGCGCCAGTTCGTCGACTGGAACTTCAACATCAGTAGCGGCCTGCGCAAAAACCGACACGAATATCACCATTGTGAAAAAAAACGTTTTAGCTATATCGAACATGAGCACCTCAAGCTTTTGAAAAATAACCGTACTTTAGAAGAAAATTACAAATTTCACGAACTGCACCATTTCCGCCCGGTCTTTTTGTCACGTAATCAGCAACTTCTAGCACTTCATCGACCGCTTCTGGAACTGTCGCACCAAAACCCACTGCATTTAAAAGTGGGATATCGTAAATATCGTCACCGACATAAGCCATTTCGTCTTTACTAAAGCCAGAATCCCTCTGCAATTTTTCAAACGATGGCCATTTATCCACGGCGCCCTCGTAAAAATAATCAAAGCCAAGCATTTTTGCGCGGGCTCTAACGTCTGTCGCCTGTGCCCCCGTTATGATTGCTAACTTGTACCCGGCAGCTGCAATTTCTTTTATACCAACACCGTCACGCACAGAATAAATTCGTTTCCATTCGCCATTAGAATCCATCCATAGACGGCAATCTGTCAGAACGCCGTCGACGTCTAACACCAACATCTTAATAGGTTTTAATTTCTGAACATCTAATGCCACGATTTCATTGTGGAAAATTTAAATCTGCACGGCAAGGAAACTGCCGACAAAGGTCTGTGAAACTTCTTAAATAATTTTTTACGCTAGACTAAGGTCTGCAATTTATTCTGAAATCGGTGGGATTTTGAAACTTTATCGCACTTTCGGCGACAACAAATCTGAATAAATCAACATGCCCACAGGTTGCATTGGCTTATTTGACGATTTATCTAATACGATTAACATTTGAATCCGAAACTGCTCCATCAGGAACAATGCTTTTTCAGCAAACTCGTTAGCATCTATCGTTCGCGGAGAGTGACTCATTAAATCTTTAGCTACTTTTGAAAATGGATCTTGATGCCTTTCTAAAAACCGACGAATGTCACCGTCTGTAACGACGCCAATAAGATGGCCGTGATCATCAACAACACCGGCAGCGCCCCGAACACTTTGATGAGTCATCTTAGTTAGTAATTCTTTTGTTGTTGTTTCAGCTTTTACAAATGGTAAGGCGTCACCTTTTTGCATTAAGTCTTTTACGCGCATTAATTTTGCGCCAAGCGAGCCACCCGGATGAAGTTCGGCAAAATTTTCAGCTTTAAAACCTCGTTTTTCAAGAACTGCCATAGCTAAAGCATCGCCCATTGCTAACGTTGCCGTGCTAGAAGATGTCGGAGCTAAATTTAACGGACATGCTTCTTTTTCAACGCTGACATCTAAGACCACTGTAGCAGCTTGTCCTAATGTACTATGCTTTTTCCCGGTAATCCCAATTACCGAAAAACCATGCCTTGAAGTGTAATTTAGTATCGAATTTAATTCAGCAGCTTCACCACCATAAGAAATGGCAATAACCAAATCATTTTTTGTCATGACCCCTAAGTCGCCATGACTGCTTTCTGCAGGATGCAGGTACAGTGATGGGGTCCCAGTGCTGGAAAAAGTGCTCGTTAACTTTCGTGAAATATGTCCTGATTTACCAATCCCAGTAAAAACCACTTTTCCTTTACAGGCTAAAACTAAATCAACTGCTTTTTCGAAATCGGCTCCTAGCCTAGGGATAAGATTTAAAATGCTGTCTGCTTCCATCTTTAAAGTATTTTTAGCTACTTCCAACGAGCTCGACATCACTTATCTCTTTTCATAGACGCTTTTACAAAAGCAGCAAACAATGGATGCGGACTAAGTGGCTTCGATTTAAATTCAGGATGAAACTGTACTCCAACAAACCAC
>JANPNP010000138.1:0-2925 GCA_031427535.1 Bdellovibrionales bacterium
CAGCGAATTTGTAACCTGGATCGCCAGTTCCTGCGCCACGCGGGCAACCGCCTTGAATCATAAAATCTTTAATTACACGGTGGAAAACTAAACCGTCGTAGAATGGGCGTTTTGTTTTTTCACCTGTTTTAGCGTCTGTGAATTCTTTTGTTCCTTCAACAAGACCCACAAAGTTTTCAACAGTTTTAGGTACTAATTCGTTAAATAATTTTACTTTGAAATTTCCGACACTTGTTTCGAAATTTGCATGCATAGTGATTTCTACTTTCTAGTAATAGTTTTAATTAAAATTGCTTTTTTTGGCACGTTTTGGTGTTCGCCGCTATTACCCACATCAACTGCGCGGATTTTGTCGACTACATCCATGCCGTCTGTGACCTCTGCGAAAACGGCATAGCCGTAACGCTGCTCTGATTCGTGATCAAGCATTGGGTTGTTTACGACGTTTATAAAAAACTGCGCCGTTGCAGAATCTTTTTCATTCATGCGTGCCATTGAAAGTGTTCCGCGCTTATTAAATAAACCGTTCTTTGCTTCGTTTTTAATTTGCGGATAAGCAGCTTCTTTTTCTTTCATATCTGGTAAATGTCCGCCACCTTGAATCATGAAGTCTTTCATCACGCGGTGAAAAATAGTGCCGTTGTAGTGTTTGTTATCAACGTACTTCAGAAAATTCTCGACAGAGATTGGCGCTTTTTCTTGATTAAGCTTCACAGTGATTTTTCCCATAGAGGTATCAATCACGACCATGTCAGATTTCTTAGCGACAGTTTCAGACTTTTTAGCGGCTTTATCATCAGCTGCTTGCGACTGAAAACTAACAGTCATCAACACAAAAGCAACTAGGTAGATCCAAAAAATAAGCAGACGGTTTGGTTTTAACAAATTTATTTTCATAGCGTATTTTTAGTGAAGCTTCGTTCAGTCGTCAAGTTGACACGAAATCTTACTCAAGATTTCGGGACCATTTAGGCTTATAATAGTTATAAGAATCATTGGTGACACGCCGTTCTTCTGCGCCATCAGTTGTCGAGATAAAAATCTGATTTTTACCTGTGCGATTGCTTGTGTAAACGACATAACGACTATCTGGAGAAAAACTTGGATCTTCGTTATGTGCCCATTTACCGTTCGATTTTTTCGCAGATGTTACGCGGACAGTTCCGGATCCATCAGCATTCATCACGAAAATATCAAAGTGGCCTTCAGCTTGGCCAGCGAACGCAATTTTTTTTCCGTCTGGTGACCAACTTGGTGACGAATTGTAAACCCCGTCAAAGGTTAATCGCTTCACATTGCTGCCATCTGAATTCATCACGTAGATCATAGGTCGGCCACCACGCTCGGACGAAAATGCAATCTTAGATCCGTCTGGACTTAAACTAGGTTCAACGTTAATTGCGTTGGCCGGCCCTTTTGTTAAGCGGGTCATGATTTCACCGTTTAAATCAATTTTGTAAATATCAGCAGCGCCCGAACCTTGCGACATTCCCAAATAAATACTTTTTCCATCTTGCGAAAATGTGGCGCCAGAATTAACGCCAGGTCGGTACGAAGTCAGCACACGTTTTCCCGAGGCCAAATCTAAAACGTAAAGACTAACATTGGTCAGTGATCCACCGGCCTTACGCACAAATGTCGTAAATACCGAGTAAGCTATTTTTTTTCCGTCCGGTGACCAGTTAGGTGAAAGCGCACTGGATTTGTGCTGACTTAGTTTTTGAATATCAGAGCCATCCCAATTCATCGAGAAAACTTCTTTAGCTTGTCCACCAGCACGGTCACTGGTCGTCACTAACTTCGACATAAACGAGCCACGCACACCGGTTAGCGCTTCTAAAACGTCATTCGCCAAAGTGTTCGCGATCTGTCGAGATTGCGACACGCTTGATTTGTAACGTTTTCCGACAACTAATTTAGCTTGAGGAACATGATACAAAAACATTTCCACAACAATTTCAGAGTTGATTACGGAATATCCGGTGCGAATTAAAAATTCAGCGCCTGCAGTTTTCAACGGTTCAAATTTAAAACCAGTTGGCTCTTTTGGACCGGGTCGGATATTTGTTTTAGCTGGATCTTCTAAAAACGCAGAATTAGACATCAACTGAAAGTAAGTTGAAAGCTCTAGATTTTGTTTTGCTTGGTTGTAAATCTCGGCAGCATTTGCGGTGATGGCGCCGGTATTTGCTGATCCGACATTGTTAAAGTATGGAAATGCCAACACACTTTTTTTTTGCTTTGGCTTCACCCAATTTAATATAGGACTGCTGGGCATTTACCACACCAGATGCAAACAGCATTAAAGTCATCAGGTACACGTGTAAAATTTTAAACATAAAAACTCCTTTTTTATTATTCTGGAAAACCGACCACGACACCATCTTTACTGTATTTTTCTGCAAATTTTTCGATGAATTTCGGAAAAGGCGTAGCTTGATCAATGGCTTGCAAACAGTAGTCATCGTAGGCGGGCTCGCCACTTGGCTGTACGACTTGCTTTGATAAGACATTTCCGTTGGCATCAAACTTAACCAGCACGCGAGCCTTTAAATTTTTGTTTGTTAGCCACTGTGGAAGGGCCCAATACTGTTTGATGTGGCCATCCAAATTTTGCAAATAGTTATCAGCCTGTAACTTATCTAAACCTGTTAGCGAAGATCCTGCAGAGATAACTCGGCCTTTCACAACGACCGGTTTTCTAGCCTCAGGTTCGTCTTTGGCTTCTTGTCGCAACTTTTCAATGGCAGACATTGCTTTCAACTTTTCCAGTGCAGATTTTTGCGTAGCTTTTGCTTTTTTTAAATTGATTGCTTCAGGTTCGGCTTTTACTTCTTTTTTAGGAAGTTCTACTTTTTTTTCTTTTTTTATTTCTTCAGGTTCTGGCTTAGGTTCTGGCTTTTTAACTTCTTCAGGTTTTTCTTT
>JANPNP010000139.1:0-2700 GCA_031427535.1 Bdellovibrionales bacterium
TTTATAGAAATAAATATTCAGAATAATTTTAAGCAAAAAAAAGAAGACTTCAGAGGTCTTCTTTTTTAGAACACATCAACTTTTTTACGAAAAGGACTTGGAATGGTCTGTACGTGTACGCAGTGGATGGCATTCAATTAACCTTACCCAGATCAGACATCATTGAAGCCGGGCACAGTGGCCGTAAGGTGAGTAAATACCTTGAATCGTACATGCCAAAGATGTTCAGCTCGATGACGTACGATATTTTAAACTGGACTGTTAAAGATATCCGCAAGAATCCGACGTTAAATGAAATAGCTGATGCGGAATCGATGATTGAAAATTTTGAAGACAATAGCCTTACAATTTATGACAGGCTTTACTGCTGTAGAAAACTGATTTTAAAACACAATGATAAGCACAGTTATTTTAACTTGCCAGCAAAAACCGCAGCTTTTTCAGCAGACTCAAGCGGTACCGCTATATACATTTGCTTTCGCATATTAAATCGTGAAACCAGCGATGGTAATGGCCATAGGTAGGCCAAAAAATTTTCATCTGTTCTTTGAAAGCAAATGACTGAAAATGTGCCCGCTTCAGAATCAGTTGCCTTACGCACAGCGGTTAATCCAATTCTAGCGATTGCTGTATACGGAAAAACAGTTGCGATTTTGATATCTGCCGCTGACTGCAATTTCAAATTTAGCTCTTTGGCAATGCGGTAAGCATAATGCTTATGCACCTGAAATGTAATCGCAAAACCAAGCGAAACACTGGGAATTATCAGTAGGTTGAGTAAAAATAAAAGTAACCAAAACTGCTCAGGATGCGAGTAACTGATTTGACTATAATAAATAACTGGATATAAAAAAAGATTGCCACAAATAAGCGTTGCGCCCAAATAGCGAAGCGGTGGCCACAATGATAATTTTACTGTTTCAAAATTGACGGGTTGTGATTGCACTTAGCACCTTATTAACAATTTACTGTTGCTTGCAAGATACCATGCTGAGCGAATTTAATGAAAGTCTTTTTGCGAAACAATTAATGCTGTGACAAACGTGGACCCTTTAACTGCTTTAACTTGTAAGGTGAACACTAACTTACCATCTTGAATCACGACCAATTGAGCTTTGCGTTTCACTGGTTTCGGAGAAACAAAAGTGCATTCATTATTGGCTGGCACCGACAATACAATTTTACCCAATACATTTTTATAAGTAGGTTCATGTGATGCCACAGTCCAGCCCGAGATTTCACCAACTTTTTTGCCATTATCGAATAGTATATAAGCCATCTTATTCCTATTTTTTTACAAGATACAAACCATGAATTAATTCAATTTAACTATTACAATGACTTAGTCATTTACTTGCAACAAAATAAGGACTATCTACAGCCCGGAGAATTTCATTTGAGCAAATTTGTTCAATTTCACATCCTAAATACATTATCCCAGGCTCTGACCGAGGTTTTTGAAGCCGGCAAGCATGCTGACCGCATGATTGATAAATACATGCGCGCTAATAAAAACTGGTCGGCCGACGATCGTAGTTTTTTTGCAGAAAGTGTTTATGAAATTGTTCGACATAAAAGAAAACTAGAATTTATCGCTGAATCCGAAGTGCTTTGGCAAGTTATCGCCGCTTTCTTAGTTACCAAAAGTCTTCAGCCGGTTGTGCGACCGGAATTTAAAAACACCGATCCAGCAAAGATACAAAGTCGCAACAAGACCCCGAAGTCAGCAGCCATCGAGCATTCGTTTCCTGACTGGCTCTTCGAGCTGGGACAAAAAGAATTTGGTGCCGACTGGCCTATCATTATGAAAAGCTTAAACAAAGAACCTGAAATTTATCTGCGTACCAACACACTAAAAACAAATATTGATAAACTCATCAAAGATTTAAAACTTGAAAAAATTGATGCTGTTAGAATTAAAAGCACAATTTCATTGCCTGACGCCCTACACATCAAAGAACGCAGAAATGTTTTCGCTACGCAGGCTTTTAAAAATGGAAGTTTTGAAATGCAAGATGCCGGTTCGCAATTCATTGCAGCTTTGCTGCAGGCTCAACCTGGCCACCACGTTGTAGACACCTGTGCAGGTTCCGGCGGAAAATCTTTGCACTTAGCTGCGCTTATGCAAAACAAGGGAAAAATTCTTGCAATGGATATTGTTGACAGAAAGTTACACGATTTAAAACTGCGTGCTGCTCGTGCCGGTGCAACACTATTAGAAACAAAATTAATTGATTCACCGAAGGTGATTTACCGTCTTGAAAATTCTTTTGACCGCGTTTTAATTGATTCGCCATGCTCTGGTTTGGGCGTCCTACGTCGTAACCCCGACACCAAATGGAAATTAAATCCAGAGCAGATCCAGTCCGTATGCGAATTACAAAAAGAAATTCTTTCAAAGTATTCTGCCATGTGTAAGTCAAACGGAATTATGGTGTACGCCACATGTAGTTTTCTTAAACAAGAAAATGAAGAGCAAGTGAAGTGGTTTTTGAATTCTGCAGCTGGGCAAAAGTGGTCGCTGCTTTCTGAACACCGAATCTGGCCACACGTACATGGCTTTGACGGATTTTACGCAGCGGTCTTAAAAAAAAATTAGACTAGAGTCACTTTTTCATCTTAATTTACCTTAGGTGTGGTTTGGGAAGTTGGTCTCGGCTTGAGGCGTGGTGTTGAGTTGTGGTCGTGAGGTCATGGATG
>JANPNP010000140.1:0-5181 GCA_031427535.1 Bdellovibrionales bacterium
TGCATAAAGCGTAAAACTTTATCGTTGATGCGCATTGTGCGCTCAAGCTCAGCTACGGCTTGTGGACCGGCCTCAAACACAGTGTGAAAGTAAACGGCTTTTTTCAACTTACCAATTGGTGTTGCTAAAGTGCGCTTACCCCAAGTTTCCAAAGAGTGAATAGCCCCTTTGAATGTTGTGATAGTTACTTTGTTTTTCTTGAATAATTCTTTTTGTTCTTCAAGAGATGCATCTGGATGCACAATAATGATTGCCTCATACGGGCGCTTAAGATCGGCCTTTTGTTGGTCGATTGCCATAGGTTCTTTCCCTTCGGTTAAAGCCCCAACCTCAATTGGCGGAGCAAGGATGACTTTTAAAATGTATGGTAGGTCTAACATTTCCGGTAGGGGTGGACAAGGCCTGTTTGACCGCCTTATTATATTTATCTATGAGACTGGAACTTGAGGTCCTTGATGGCCACAATAAGGGAAAAAGAATTGCTCTGAAAAGGGGATTGGTCATTGGTAAAACGACTGCCAATCTTACTTTTGCGGATGACCTTATGGCCGACGGCCACGGAGTGCTTACAATTGATCATAAAAAGTCCTGGAATTTCGAATGCTTAGCGCCTAATATGCTGCGCATCGGTTCAGGTGAACAGCCCCGCGCACTGCTTATGGTTGGGCTTGTATTTCATTTAGGACAGACCGGTTTTAAAGTCGTCGAGAAATTAACGACCGCTTTTAGAACGTGGGAAGAATCTCTTCGAGATTGGCTAAAACATCATCCCGGAGACGCTAAATTCAAAGAGTTCTTTTTTTTCCTACACCCCATAAGCTTAAGTTTTAAACAAGGTCCCCAGTATGAAGAGTTTCAAACTTTAAGTTACGGCCCGCGCTTCATGGGACACGATTGCTTAGATATAAATTTAAAAGATCCGGCGATTCCAAAACTGGTTGCTAAATTTTTTCAAATTGCGGATGAATGTTACATAGAAAATTTGTGCGGTGAAAAAGTTTTGCTAAATTCAAAACCTTTTGATCAACAGCCCATTCAAGACGGTGATATCTTAAAAATTAATTCAACTTTAATCGAACTGAGCATTCAAAAATGACGAACATGACACAATTTATCGAAAAGAAAACCGGCACGTACACAGCTTTTGATGGCACGCCAATTTATTACGAAGTGCGCGGACACGGCGAACCCATTATTTTTATTTACGGTATAGCTTGTTTGATGAATCACTGGCATCACCAGGTCGAGCACTTTTCTAAAACTCATCAGGTTATTTTATTTGATATTCGTGGCCATCATAAAAGCACCCCAGTACAAAACTTAAGCAATTTAAAAATGGAGCATTTGGCTTTTGATTTAAAAGGCGTGCTGAACCATTTGGGTCATGCAAAAGCAAATGTTGTTGGCCACAGTTTCGGGGTTCCGTACATGCTTAAAGCCTACGAGCAATTTCCAGAAATTTTTTCGTCGATGATTTTTATAAATGGTTTTGCTAGAAATCCGCTAAAAAAACTTTTTGGTTTTGAATTTGTCGAACCCTTATTTAATTTTTTACGCGATCAACACCGCAAGTCGCCTGATCTTTGGAACACCCTGTGGCGCGGAATGATTGATAACCCAGTTGCGTTTCAGCTTGCAGCACTTGCTGGTGGTTTTAATATTCGGCTAACCCAGTTTAAAGATATTGAAATGTACGGCCGCGGAGTTTCACGACTAGAGCTTCCGATATTTTTTGAACTGTTCGAACAGCTGCTTCAATTTGATGGCCGAGAAATTCTGCAAACGATAACGTGTCCGACGCTTATTTTGGCAGGCGATAAAGATCTGTTAACGCCGCCGTCTTACCAAACTGAGATGCATGAACTTATTGCAGGGTCTGAGCTAATGAAAATTCCGTACGGTTCACACTGTAGCCAGTTGGACTTTCCGGAATTTGTTAATTTAAAAATGGACAAATTTCTAGGTTAAAATTTATCTGTAGGCAGCTTTGGTTATTTTCCAACCTGATTTTTCAACCGAACCATCCGATTTGAAGACAATCTTCACTGTATCACCCGTAACGCTTGCAGAAAAAAGATCATCATTCGTGCCGCTGATCGTTTGCACCACAGAACCCCCTGCATCAACGATTTGTACGGTGTCATAGCTAGATTCTGTGTCAAATTTTTCAAAGTACACGGCAACTTCTTTTGCGCCTGCAACTTTAACTTCAAAAACTTCATTGGTATCTTTCAAATACGGGCTGGCCGAAGCCACATCAGCCGCTTGAGTTGACCAGTTCGTCGGGTCATTTGGATCGGGTGGTGCAACTGTGTTTGTTAGCGCATTGTTTGCATTAACCATTCCGCCCGATCTTACTT
Source organism: Bdellovibrionales bacterium (assembly GCA_031427535.1). Taxonomy (GTDB): domain Bacteria; phylum Bdellovibrionota; class Bdellovibrionia; order Bdellovibrionales; family Bdellovibrionaceae; genus Pseudobdellovibrio. The sequence goes on from JANPNP010000140.1 coordinate 2,361, forward strand.
TTCCGCGCAGGCCAGACATGGGGCGAACAGTTGCGATCAGCCGTTCTTTTATTTCTAAGGCTGTCATTTTTGGTTCATTCGATAACACCAAAGCAGCAACTCCTGAAACGTGCGGTGCCGCCATTGAAGTTCCTGACCATGATTCATAACTGCCAACAGTTGAAGAATAAACATTTACGCCCGGCGCTGCCAGATGCACGGTTCGTTTGCCGAAGTTTGAAAAGTCAGCTTTTTCTCCGGTGTTATTAATAGCCGCTACAGAGATAATATTTTCTACCGCGTAATTTGCAGGAAATGTATCGCTGTTGTCGTTGCTATTTCCATCATTTCCGGCAGCCGCCACAAATAGTGCGCCCGCTTCATTTGACCTTTGAATGGATTCAAGTAGTGTTTGCGACATTCCGCCGCCGCCCCATGAATTACTCATAATGTGGGCTCCCATTTTGGTCGCATAATCAATTGCTAGAATTGCGTTTTCTAACGATCCGGATCCATTCTGATCCAAAAATTTAACCGCCATAATTTGTGCGTCCCAATTCACGCCGACAATTCCTTTTCCATCATCACCCTTGCTGGCAATAACTCCGGCACAGTGTGAACCATGGCCATGATCATCGGTAGCATTTCCAGTATTGTTTGTCGCATTGTACCCGTGGATATCGTCAATGACTCCGTTGTTGTCGTCATCTATGCCTTCGACGCCTTCGGCTTCAGCTGTGTTGGTCCATAAGTTATCTTTTAAGTCAGGATGGTTGTAATCTACACCCGTATCAATCACGGCGATGATTGTACTTTTTGATCCGGTTTGAATTTCCCAGGCCTTTTCAACATCTATATCCACACCCGCAGTTCCAAGAATGCCCTCGGAATCAATTTGTCCGCTGTTTGATAAGCCCCAAAGCTGGATATACAGTGGGTCGTTCGGTACTTTATTAATTCGGTAAATATAATTTGGTTCTGCAATTTCGACTAATGTATTTAAAGCCAACGATTTAACTGCTGACTTTGTTAATTCAAACACTGGTTTTTTTACAACCACAATATTTTGGGAAGGTATCGTCGATTTTACGTACGCACCTAACAGTTGGCTTAGCTGCTGCTTGGTTTTTTGTCGGACAACATTTTGTTTTAATCTAACAACGTATTCACCTGGAACAGCTTCCGCTGCCTTAGTTTCAGCAAAAACTGACGTTGCGATTGTTAAGATAAACCCGATTTGTAATGCTCTTCCCATGAGATTCATGAAGATTCTCCTTCCGTGAGAACTAAATGTGATTGGGAAAATCGTACCAAGTCCAAAGTGCCGTAGCACAAGCTTTTAAGGTTCCAATCTGAAACTGGACTTTCAGCGAGTTTTACAGCCTCAGATCAATTGTAACTTTTAATAGAAATTTAAATGGCTCTTTTTTTATTAGGGGCTGAGGCATTTTCTTCAAAATCAAAGGCCATCTGCGCAGGTAATGAGGATTTTTCGGACAACGCAATAGAGACTATTGTCCCAGGATTTGCAGAAATAATTTTTTTTTCAGACGGAGTTGGCACATTTTGGCCGTAAGCTTGCTTAATTAAATTCTTAACAAAAGCCTCTTTCACGGCGTCGCTACCGTTGGGATTAAAGCCAATTTCTTTCATCAGATCGCCAATTTTCTTCATAAGAACTCCACCGCGTATTTGCGTAACTATTCCTTGTCGTCAGTTGTGGGCGCTAAATGTAGATGAAAGTCTGGATGTCGTCATTTTTAAGAATGGCAATCAAGATGTCGTCTCACTCTTAGACAAGCTAGACTTTAGCGCAGGTTAGGCATGACATCGTGCTCGTGAAATTCTTTTTTATGTTGATTCAAGTTGGTTTGATTCAAGTTGGTTTCGTTCTTCACCGATGCACAATTATGAAACTATTAGTTTTTTTAACGCTACTTGTGGCAAATATGTCATCGGCCCAAACTTCTGATATTCCTTCGAATGACGTTATGGAACCTACGGAAGCCCTGGTGTCTAGAATTAACTCTGCTAACAAAAGTTTAAATAAAGCTGATTTAATTCCGACGGCGAACGGTAGCGACTGCCAGGTTGTTCGTGGCAGTGAATCGTTTGGAACTGGTTTTTATGCCAAAAGCTGCAAATCAAATCTTCCTAACGATTTAATGGAAAAAAATTTAGTTTTAGTAGCTCAGTACGACTCGTACGACAAAGTACCTATCGAGATAAAAAAACAGTTCGCTGAGCCCGAAAAAAGCTTATGGACCAGAGCTTACAAGTTTTATACCTTTATAAATGAATTCGGCCTAACATCGACAACTCTTCGCGGCGATGACATGGGTGATACCACCGGCTCAAAGCTAGGCAAGGGTGCAACATATAATAACAAGGTTGATGTCACAGTAAGCCTTAGTGGAAATCTTTATACAGCTCGTGAGGACAAGTTAAAACTTGGGACCGACGGCATTAAATCCGCGGATCAAAAGTTTAAAAATGAAACCATTTTTCAAATTCTTGCAGATAATAAACGCGAAGGAAACCTTATGTACTGGGGTGCAAAAGGGGGGCTTGTAAATATAAGCTCGAAAGAAAGAATGGGCCTTTTAGATGGATCCTTCCAACAAAAAGAGTTTCATGAGTTTCTAAATAAACGAAATTTAGGAAAAAATGTCGAATATCGATATATTGATGACAATAAAAAAGATTCTAATGGCGTATTTATCGAGTCCATCCTTGGGCTACAGCACCGCCTTCAGATTGGCTGCCTAGATGTGCTAGCCAGCGCAGGATTAGGTGCGGGAATTTCAAACTTGAAACAGTACCGCGCAGGTCTGGCAACCGC
>JANPNP010000141.1:0-1921 GCA_031427535.1 Bdellovibrionales bacterium
GGCCCGTATCCATTTCTGCCGTTACCGTATGGACAGTTACACCCATGTCATGTCCTGCCTGATAGCTTTTACGGCTGGCATCAAGGCCAAGAAAATCAGGTAAAATACTAGGATGAATATTAAAAATTTTATTTTCCCAAAGTTTTACAAAATCCTCCGGAAGCAATCTCATGTAACCGGCCAAGAAAATTTGATCAATGTCTTTTGATTTTAAAAAGTTGGAAAGATCTATGTAGGATTTATTTTTATCAAAATAATATGTTTCCAAACCAAAGCGCTTGGCCTTCAACTGTCCAAGGTTCTGGCGTTTATTACTGACCACTAACCGTATGTTCAATTGAAATTGCATTTCTAACAACGCCTGTAACGTCGAACCACCCCCCGAGATGAAAACCGCGGTGTTTTTCGGTTTTCTAATCCCAGAGAACATGGGACTCCTGGGGAAGACGATTTTCAATTTGTCCGATGGCTTGCGTTTTAATTCCAACGCCATGGATGCGGGAACTAACTTCAGCAACCGAGCTAACTGGCAGGATTAAAACCATTCCAATTCCGCAATTAAACGTTTCTAACATCTGCTGGTTTGTCATTTCAGAACGTCGCTGCACTTCTAAAAAGCAATCGGGCATTTGCCATAATTTTAATTTTGCTTTTAAAGATTCTGGCAACACCCGTGGAATATTCTGTACGCCACCACCGGTAATGTGTGCTGCCGCGTGAATTTCCATGTCTTGCTTTACGCACATTATAGCCTCGACATAAAGTTCGGTGGGCTTCATCAGCCAGTTCTTAAATTTATCAAACTCATTTTCAAAAACTTTTCTTAGCAGTGAATAGCCGTTGCTATGAAAACCAGAAGCTTCTAAACCCAAAATGATGTCACCGGCCACAACCTTGTGTGCGCCCCACATCTTTTCTTCGTCGACCACGCCAACCGAAAATCCGGCGCAGTCAAAGTCATTGGACTGATAAACACCAGGCATCTCAGCGGTTTCGCCACCAATTAACACAAGGTGCGATTTTTCACAGGCGTTACGAATACCGCTTAAAAATGCGCGGGCCGATTCTAAATTTAATTTACCCATGGCATAGTAATCTAAGAAAAATAAGGGCGTTCCACCTGTGCATATTAAATCATTTACGCACATGGCGACTAAGTCCTGTCCCACGGTGGAAAAATCTTGAAAGTGCGAGGCCACTTTTACTTTTGTTCCAACGCCATCGGTGCAGGAAATAAGTAAAGGTTTTTTCATTTGCGAAAAGCGCCCATCAAATAAAGCAGCAAATCCACCAATTCCCGAGATAACTCGGTGACGGTAATCAGGTACATCAGAATTAATTTTCGTTTGCGCGGGCTTAGCAGTTTCCTGCAACCAAGCAACCAATTGATCACCTGCATGAATGTCGACACCAGAATTTTTGTAGTCGATCAAAACGTTCTCCTCAGATTGAAATAAAAATAGCAGCAGCCTGTTAGTGACGACAAGCTAGTTTCAAATTAACGCTTCAAGACTAAAAATCACTCGGGCGGCATTTTTTAGTGGTCCAAATCACAAGATGCATTCAGAATAAAAAGGTGATGTTTTACTGTCGAAAATTTTTGGCTTTTGCAGCCGTTTTAACCATGTTGTTCACGCCCCTTGTGATTAGTATGTGGATCAGCTTAATCCCCTCGCAGGCACTAGCACAATCTGGCGATGTCGATGAAGCCTTTGATCCATTTTCTGATTACAATGAATTTGAGCAAGATGTTGACGAAGAAGCTGACATCAACTTTTTTAAAAACGGGCGCTATCTTACTTTAGGTTTGCAACTGGGTTACCGGGGTTTTGCAGGAGGCGGTTTTTCCCAGGCTTACGCTCCAAATCTTGCCTACGGATTTCAGTTCACCTACTTTTTTGATTTGCAGCTGGCGACATCA
>JANPNP010000142.1:0-4122 GCA_031427535.1 Bdellovibrionales bacterium
GGCGACACCGAGCCCGCGCTGGGACTTTGTTCTTGAGTCTTAGGCACTCAAAGAGGCGCACAATGCCTAGCGTCAACGGTTTGCCCTACAGCCCTGAAGGGGTAAGCATAAGTTCCTAAAAAGACGAACTAAACTTGTCAAACTAGCTGTGGAGATCTCGGTGGAAAAATCGCTTAAGAATCTAAACCGTAACTTGCTGGAAAGTATTGCCCGCAGAGCTCTGTATTTATCAACTCAAATGATTCACATTGCAAATCATCGCAGCGACAAAGAAAAGGGCGACCCAAAAATCGGTGGTCATCCCGCCGCTTGCGCAAGTTCACTTCATATCCTTGGAGCTCTCCACTTAGTCACAAAAACTGGTTTTGATTTTATCGCCAACAAACCCCACGCTTCCCCGATGGATCACGCTTATAATTATTTACTGGATCTCTTTTTAAAATCGGATCTTTCTAAAATGGGTCAAGAGGAAGCCGATGTGGCCATGACCGGACTTCGTAAGTATTCAAAAAATGGCGAACCCGTTTTTCAATCGTATCATTCCGCTTACGATACCGATCATCATAATTTTTTCCCGTCAGGCACTGTTGGCATCCCGCCTGTGCAAGCTGGCTATTTAGCTTTAGCTTATCGTTTTGCAAAAGATCACAACTACAATATTCCGGACGCTCACTTTTGGGCGCTTACGGGTGATTCAGAATTTCGTGAAGGGTCTATGTACGAAGCCGTTCCTGATTTTGCCGATCGTGAAATTGGCAACCTGACTTGGATAGTCGATTACAACCGCCAATCCTTAGATGGTCACCGCATTATCAATGAAAAACAAATGAAGGGCACTGATGCCGATCGTATCGAACGCACGATGGCCGCTAACGGTTGGGAAGTGATCCAAGTTCGTCACGGCGCTAAACGCCAGTCTTTGTTCAAAAAACCAGGTGGCGAAGCATTTAAGAATTTCTTAGAGATCGAATTGCGTGACTACGAATTGCAAGCATTACTTTTAGTACAAGACATGAAGGCGCTAAAAAAAGGAATCGTCAAAGAACACCCGAACATGAAAAAGTTTATCGAAACCGTTTCGGATCAAGAGCTTTACGATTCATTCCGCGATTTCGGCGGACACGATATGATTTTACTAGCTGAAGCCATGATGAAATCAAAAGAATCAAAACGTCGGCCAACAATAATTATTGCCCATACGTTAAAGGGCTGGGGCTTAAAAATGGCCGCAGCGCCGGGCAATCATTCGGCCTTAACATCAGCTGAAGAAATTGAAGAGCTTCGTCAAAAGCAGGGGCTAAAAGGTGAAGCACTTTTTGCAAACTTCGAAGCCAAATCTGCAGAGGGAAAGTTCTTAAAAGACCGCGGCGATAAATTGTTATCTGATATTAAAGAACAAACTGCGATCAAAGAAAAAAATATTAAGTTTTTCACTAATGAAATTGAAAAATTAAATGGCATTCCTGAAAAGCTAGACATCAATACAAAAATGGCAAGTTACCCACACACGCAGTGGATGCTGGGCCAATTAACTGCAAAATTAACCCGGATTGCAAATTCAGATTCATCCAAGATAACTATCGAGCTTGAGAAGAAATGGAAAACGCCTGGCGAACTATTTATGACGATGGCGCCCGATGTGGGGACCTCTACAAATTTAAATCCGGCAATGGATGGAAAAATTTTTGGTGCGCCGGTTGTGACAGATTTAGAAACTGACCTTGGCGTGAAAGACAATAAGCTTCCGGATTTAGTTCCTGGCGAAGAGGTTTCTGACCGCTTCTTACGTTTTGAAATTGCTGAAGGCAACGTGATGTCGTGTGTTGGATCGTTTGGAAAAATGCGCGACATTATTGGTGTACCTATTATGCCGTTAATGACCGTCTATGATTTTTTCATCAAGCGTGCGCTAGATCAGTACTTTTACAATTTGTACTGGAAATCTAGTTTCATTTGCGTGGGTACGCCGTCAGGCGTAACGCTTTCACCCGAAGGTGCACAGCACGGCTGGAAATCTGATTTTCAAATTCCGAATCAAATCACCTGGGAACCTTTCTTTTGTATGAAGTGGATTGGATTTTGTCAGACACAATGAAACGTCACGTGATGAATGACAATGCCGGACGATGTGGAACACTACTGCGATTGGTCACTCGTGGCGTTGAGCAAAAAGACATGATGAAGTTTTTAATAAAACAGGCCCGTTTTAAGACAGATCCATCTGCCAAGCTTGCGCGTGCCGAATTTCCAATTGCAGGCGCAACAAACGAAGACGAAGTCACTAGTTTTAGTGAAACGCAAATTCTGACACAAATCCGTGAAGAGGTTTTAAAAGGCGCTTACCACTTAGTTGATTATCGCGGCTATGCGGGCTACGAACCTGGTGATAATGTCGTGAATATTTTCGCAATGGGTGCCATGTGCACAGAGGCGTTGAAAGCTTCTGAAGATTTATTATCACGTGGAATTTACGCGAATGTCATTGCAGTCACCTCACCCGATTTACTTTGTGGTATTCAAGGCCACGAAAATGATTACAACTATTTACGTAACGAACTAGGTATTAATCCAAATCTTTATTTAAATAAAGCTGGCGATGTTGGATCAGCGGATTTAGTGACTGTGTCTGGCAGACGCATACCAATTGTTAGCGTGCATGACGGCGAAGCTGGCTTGCTAGATAATTTGGGATCGATCGTGGGTGTTCGCCAGGAAACCTGCGCGGTTCGCAAACATTCAAAGTGTGGCAGGCCTAATGAAATTTATCACTTTCACAGCATCGATGCTGAAGCTGTAACGGAAGCGTGCGGAAAAGCCCTTTCTGAAACAGCTCTTGAAAAAGTAATTGTAACAAAAGTGTCGCTTGAAGATGTATCCCAGGCTGAATCTTCGGCTTCAGGGAATGTTCTGCACTGGACAGAACTTTGGCCCACTAAAAATCAAAGCCAAAAACATTAATGGCGAATTTTCCCGACAGCGGACAACTTTATAAAGCGTCAGTTAAAAAGCATGACGCCTTAATATTTTTTGTCCACTTTTATAAAGGCCATAAGAAAGCTCTTACCCGGCACATTAAATTTATTAACGAGCTGGGCTTCGATGCGTACGCATTTAATTTAAAAGACAATGCCAAGGATCACTTTGGTTTACCGTATTCACATATATCGAAAAAATTTGGAATGAAGCATGCGTTAGCTGATCAAATCGAACAGCACTTGAATTTGTTGTCGGCTTATTCTGAAAAAATACTTTTTACATTTTCTAATATTTCGGCCTGCGCTATGGAAGCTGCCGCCCGCAGAAAGCCATTTGATATTACCGCTATGATCTGTGACAGCGGCCCGTCGATGAATTTTATGTCCTCGGCATACAGTTTATATACGCATTCGTTTCCGATAAAGTTTTTACCCTTTCGACTTGCGGCAACTCCGGTACTTGCTTACGGCTGGAGCCCTGATCTACACAAGGACATTCCCACAGATTTAAAAAAGTTCCCGACGGCATTTCCGCTTTTAAGTATTCGGGGATGGAGGGATCCGCTTATCAAACCACGGGATATCGATCTGTGTTTCGAGCCCTGTCATAATATCGTTTGGCAGAAGTTAGCATTACCCGAAGCAGCTCATTTAAATGGACTTCGTGATTTCTCAAATGAATACAAACCCGCAGTTACTGATTTTCTGAATTCCGTCGCACAGTAAGTTTCTATGGTTCATCTGAAAAATTTGTGGGTAATTTTACTAAATTACAACGTCGGATTCAGCTTTACAAAGCAGGCACGCCTTTTTTAAATAAACTCCATTTACCTTACTCCGAAACTTTGCATCTTATATGCTGCCAAGTTTCGGAGTAAGGTAAATGGAGTTTATACAATTCGTGGGTGATTTCTTAAGAATTTAGATTAAAACCAGCAGTAATTGGTACGCGCAGTTCATTTATTTGATTCAAGAAATTCTCTTTTTGGTGCGCAGAACTTCTATTCTAATTTTGATATATCGACAGTGATTACAGTCTAATAACCAATGTAACTCACTTTAGACTTAGCACCGTGTTTGCATCTAAAACCCGTGGGGGTATCATGAAATCGTCTACAATTAAAAAATCAGCGGTCCTAGTCAGTTC
>JANPNP010000143.1:0-3339 GCA_031427535.1 Bdellovibrionales bacterium
GTTGTCGACAGAGAAAATCTATCTCTGAAAACAGCTTCTCGAAAAGAACTACAAAAAGCCGTTGATAAAATCGACCGCAACACAATTCATCGACGAGTTTGCTCCCGACTGAATTCACTACTTGGGTTCATTGGACGAAGAGAACGTCTTGAAGCCGCCGATTACAATGTTAATCCGACCGTATTCAGTGAAACTGAATTCCTAAATTGTCGAATTTCCACCAATGTGTACCAGTGAATATCCAATGATGTGTACCACCTGATTTCCTTGATAGTGTACCAGTCGATTTCCATCGTGTTGTGCCACGTCATTTTCTTAAAACTTGAGTAGTTTAATCGCCAAATTCATCCGGCTTGTTTGACCATAAGGTTCAACACGAAGGCGGGAAAAAATGGCGGGAAATGGACTCAATGTGAAAGATATTAACGAAATAAAAAGGCTTTGGAAATTAGGATTAAAAAAGCGTGAAATCGCACGCATAATAACAGTTCACCGCAACACCGTCAGCAAACATATCGACGAATTTATTGCAGCGAATTCAGATCAAAAAAATAAACTTTCCTGCGCACTGCCAACAAAAGAAGAAAATTGGACAGCGAATATCGACTGGAATAATATCCGCTCAGAATATCTTCGCGGCGTACCACTAAACGTGATCCACGAAGAATTATTTGAAACAAATAAACTTTCCATTCAGTACGCTGGCTTTTGGAAACAAGCACAGAAAAAGATAAGCTTAACTGAAGCCACGATGATAAAAATTCATAAACCCGGCGAGCGAATCGAAATTGATTACGCGGATGGAATTGAAATCGTAGATCCCGTTACAGGCGAAGTGCGTAAGACACAATTTTTCGTAGGCGTTCTTTGTCATAGCCGGTACGCCTTTGCGGAATTCACGATGACTCAAAATAGCCAGGATTTTTTACAATCCCACGTGAACATGTTTGAATATTTCGGCGGCGTAGCATTGCTGCTATCGCCCGATAATTTAAAAAGCGCAGTCACTAAACCCCACAGATACGATCCAGTTATAAATCAAGCCTACACACGGTTAGCTGAACATTATGAAGTTGCGGTTGTGCCAGCCCGTGTGCGCACGCCAAAAGATAAAGCCATTGTTGAGCGCACCATTCAGATTTTTCAAAGATACTTTTTCATGCTTATTCGTTATAAAACATTTACATCTTTACTGGAGTTAAATCTTTTTCTACGTGCGCACTTAGAAATATTTAACAATAAACAACATCGCATATTTAAACGTACCCGCCATGAAATGTTTTTAGAAGAAAAATCTTATTTAAAACCACTTCCAGTGGTTTCTTATAAAGTGGCTGTTTACCACAGTGCTATTTTAAGTCGTGATTGTCATTTGTATTTTGATCAAAATTATTATTCTGCACCACATGATCTTCGCGGCAAAAATTTAGATGTTTGGGCTACTACAAAAACAGTAGAAATATTTTTTGATAGTGAACGGGTCGCTTTGCACGGTCGCGGGAAGTCAGTCAGAAAATTTATTACTGATATAGGCCACTACCCACCAGCACAAATGGCGTTTGCTGAAGAAGATGTACAAAAGATAATAGCTAGAGCCACCGGAGTGGGCCCACAGACCGAGTCTTTGATTAAAAGCTTATTAGAGGGTCCAATGCCGCTAAAGCATTTTCGGCGTAGCCAGGGGGTCGTAGCGCTTTCCTGGAAGTATTCCAGTGAGCACTTAGAAGCTGCCTGTAAAGAAGCTAATAGGTTTAACAATTACAACGTTCAGTATCTTGAGCGGGTCATCAAAGTAAGACAGGGGGTAAAAACAAATACAGACAACGAAGTCGGACAAAGATCATACAATCCGCACTTACGCGGCGTAAACAATATTCACTAAAAGGAAAACGTAATGCTAGAACAAACAAGAAATCAAATATCTGAGATGAAATTATTTGGAATGCTAAAGTCTTTTGACTTACGATTACAAGAATCAGTCAGTCACGGCTGGAGTCCTGGTGATTTTTTATCAGCGTTAATTACAGATGAGAAAACGCATCGTGATGCGGTCAAAATAAGTCGCAGACTAAAAGCTGCAGCGTTTAGAACGCAAGCGACTTTTGAAGCCATTGATTATACGGCAAAGCGTACGTTAACGAAAAGCATGGTTAAAGATCTGATGCAGATGAATTACATTAAGGCTTCCCCACGAAACGTCATGATCGTTGGACCCACGGGCGTTGGTAAAACATTTTTATCAACAGCCCTCGGTAATCACGCGTGCAGACACGGGTACACAACAATTTTTATGGGCATCAGCATTTTTGTAGAAAAATTATTAATGGCCAGAACAGATGGAACTTATTTACGACTGCGCGATCGATTAATAAAAACAGATTTTTTAATTATCGATGACATTGGTTTAAAAAAACTGCCGCCACAAATCGTTCAAGATCTTCACGATATTTTAGAAGAGCGCCAAGAAAAATGCACGCTGATTACGACCCAACTTCCGCTGAAAAATTGGAAAGAAATCATCGACGATGAACTTGCTTTAGACACCGTTGTCGACAAGCTTCAACACGGCAGTCTGCACATCGTTTTGGAGGGCGAAACTTACAGAAAAAAGAAGGGCCAAAAAGTCACACTTGACAACCATAGTGTACCAGTGGAAATTACGAATCACTAACCGCTGCTTAAGATTTTAAGGGTGGTACACATCTTGGATATTAGCTGGTACACTTCAAGGAAATTCGACAACTTAACAAAGGATTTTTATGAAAACCAAATTTACCACGTTTTTAGTATCAGCTATTATAACTACAAGCGCATTTGCTCAAAATACTTCTACGACTCAAGTGTCGGAGAGTGATAGCGTTTCCAGCCAAGGAGTCCGTATTGGTATTATTAAATCGATGCTTGATTACTCAGTTGAATTCTCCTTTGGTGGAGGACCATCGTCAGAAGCCTCGACGAAACTAGATGAAACCTTAGGTTTAAGTGCAGGGTACGCAAGTCTTCCAGTCCAATCGCTTGGTTGGACTACGAATGGAACTTATTTACGGCTGACAAAAAATAATGAAAGTGTGGAAATGGCGCGCGTAGATGGCAACTTGGCCTATACATTTAATCAGTATGTTCATATCAAAGGTGGACTAAATGTTAGTAAGTTTACTAAAGGTGATTCAGTTGTGAAACTTGATGCAGGTCTTGGTGGCCAATTAGGATTAGGTTTTCAACTAAATAAGAATTTTGGACTGGATGTCGGATATACCGAATTACATCAAAGTGGAAAAATAAAATCTACCTTTTCTGAAATTGATATTAAAACTAAATTTTCTGGTTTAGAAGTTGGAC
>JANPNP010000144.1:0-2299 GCA_031427535.1 Bdellovibrionales bacterium
AAGAAAAGTTTTGATAATGGAAAAGAATTTGTACTAAAAGGAATTGATTTGAAAATTCCACGCGGGACTTTAACCGCAATTATCGGTTTTTCCGGTACCGGAAAAAGTGTCATGCTAAAACACATGTTAGGACTTTTTCAGCCAACTTCCGGCACTGTGCGGGTTTTAGGAACAGATCTGAAAACGCTTGATCCAAATGCGTTGACACTGTTTCGTTGTAATTATGGAGTTTTGTTTCAAAGTGCTGCTTTGTTTGACGACATGACCGTATTAGAAAACGTGTGTTTTCCCCTTGAGGAACACCGGCGCGAGCTTACAAAAAACCAGGTTCTAAAAATTGCAGAAGAGAAACTGCGGGTTGTAAATCTTGAAGCGAAACACTTTCATAAACTGCCCAGTCAAATATCGGGAGGGATGCAAAAAAGAACCGGTTTGGCTCGTGCATTAGCCCTAGATCCTGAAATATTAATCTATGATGAGCCCACAACAGGTCTAGATCCCATTTTAACCGAGATGGTCGATGAGCTTATTGTTTCAACTCATGAAGCCAGACCCGGAACCACCTCTGTGATGGTATCACATGATCTGCATGCTGCTTTCCGTATTGCAGATTTTGTCGTGATGCTTGATGCTGGTCGAGTCTTGCTATCAGGCACTGCTGATGATTTTTATAAAACTGATATCGAACTTGTGAGAAAATTTGTGGATAAGGGAATCAAGCATCAATAACTGACTGACATCATGTAAGGATTCTAAGTGGGATTAGCAGAATTAAAAGTTGGAGCACTAGTCGTCGCCATTGGCGGCATCATCGCCTTTATGTCGATGCAAGTCAGTGATGACCCCAGCTACATGGGTCGTTCTAGAAAAGCATGGTTTTTACTTCCTAACGCCAGTGGATTAATTAAAGGCTCTGCAATTAAATCTGCCGGAATTCCAGTTGGTGCGATTCAAGATATTCAATTGCAAGACGGGCAAGCACGAATTGATATTTCAATTAAATCAAGCTTACCGTTAACGCGTTCAGCACAAGTTGAAATGCGATCAAACGGAATTTTAGGTGATAAACACATCGAGGTTACTCCGGGGTTGGCGGATGACCCCGAACTTGAAGACGGCGGCCAAATTCTAAGTGTTAAAAATGGCGGTTCAATGGATGACGTCATGATGCAGGTTTCAGATTTAGCAACGTCTTTAAAAGATGTTTCCAAAAACTTAAAAGAAGCTGTTTCTGAAGATGGTACTGACAAACACATACTTGGACGTATCATTAAAAATATTGAACGCTTAAGTGGTGATATGGCGCAAATGACGTCTGATAATAAGCAGCAGATCGGTGAAATAATTGATCAAGTTCACGATATCACATCGACTGTAGATGAATTAGTTAATGATGAAAGTGAAAAAGGCTTTAAGCGAACATGGAAAACAGCGATGGTTCGCATCGATAATTCTTTAAAAAATATTGAAGATATCACGACCAAAATAAATAATGGTGAAGGTACAATCGGTAAATTAATTTCCGACGAACAAACGGCTGAAGATGTCAGTTCTGCAATTGAAGGCATCAGTGGCTTAGTCGATACAGCAAATAAGGTCTCTACCGGAATTGATTTTAATTCGTATTATTTAAATGAAGTGGGCGCCGCAAAAACGGCGGTAGGAATTACCATTCAGCCGGGGCTTGATCGCTACTACTACTTAGGAATTATCACAGACCCAGCAGGCTCGGTTGAAATTACCGACACCGCTTCAACTGGAACAGCCGGAAATAGCTTTATCTCAGAAACCAGAACTTACCGCAGTCGTACTAAAATCACTGCGCTTTATGGCAAACATTTTTTCAACTGGACGTTGCGTGGCGGTTTGATTGAAGACAAAGGCGGCGTGGGCGTCGATTACCGCATGTTTCGTGATAAATTATCAGCTTCAGTTGATGCATACGATTTCGAAAAAGTACAAATCAGAACCTATTTAAACTATAAAATATTCTCGGGATTTTACGTAACCGCTGGATACAATGACGCCTTAAACAAGCGTAATGCCCAGTCATTCTATGCCGGAGCCGGTCTTTATTTAACAAATGACGATCTAAAACTTCTTCTAACGAAGTCACCATTCTAATGACTCAGATGAAGTGCGCACTGGTAAGTGTTTCAGATAAAACTGGATTAGTAGATTTTCTTAAACCATTGGTAGCAATGGGCCTAGAAATCATATCGACCGGTGGAACGCTAAAGTTTTTAAAAGAAAATAATCTGCCTGTTATGGATATCAGTGCTGTTACTGGTTTTCCAGA
>JANPNP010000145.1:0-5818 GCA_031427535.1 Bdellovibrionales bacterium
GGCAAGGGCTGCTGGCATATCGCCGACGTGGCCGACAAGGCGGACGTGATCGCCTAGATGCAGCCGGGCATAGCTGGGTACTGCAGGCATTCATCAAATGCCATGATGATGTCTGAACCCAAATCCATTTGAATTTCCATACTTTTTTCTGGGGATATAAAATGTTTAGCGCCGTCAAGATGCGACCTGAATTCGACGCCTTCTTCACTCATTTTACGTAGTGAATTTAGCGAAAAAACTTGAAACCCACCCGAATCCGTCAGAATTGGTCCGTGCCAATTCATAAATTTGTGCAAACCACCCAATTTTTTGATGAGCTTTTCTCCGGGGCGTAAATGCAAATGATAGGTGTTACCTAAGACAACTTGGGTTCCACACTGAATAAGTTCCTCTGGCGACATGGCTTTTACGGTCGCCTTGGTACCAACCGCCATAAAACACGGCGTTTCAAAAGATCCGTGGGCGGTCATAAAAGTAGCCCGTCGCGCTTCGCCACTTTTTTTGTGCATTTTAAACTGGCCACGTTCTAAGGATGGTCCGAAATTTTTTGTCATAGACCCCTTTGTACTTAGTTTTATTTACATCCTCAATCAGAATCGGTGGGCTTTTTTAATATGCTAAAATTCACTCAAATTATCTTAGTGTTGGCCCTTTTTTCGTGCGCGTCGACTGATTACCATCCTGCTATGTCACTATCGCAAAAAGAAATTAGCGAAAGTCGTTTGATAAGCGGCAATAAATTTTCCGCTGGGAAGGTTTACGACTTTGGTGGAATCTACCCCGGCGAGAGTAAACAAAATTGCCGCACAATAAGTTGCAAAAATGTTCTCGAGGAAGTGACTGGCCTACGCTGCGAATCTTTCTGCCCTAAAGATCCTGGCGGATCAGATATCGTGACGAACGCTACACTTGAAAAATCAAAGTAAGAACTGATCGCATGGAAATCTCGATTTACAAATAGGGTTGTTACTTATTTCGTAAAATAACTAAGTTATTTCGTAAAATAACTAAGTTGCCTGATTTGATCTCGGCTTTGTATTTTTGTGCGAACGTTTTTGCTGTAAAAAATCCGACATGGGTTGTGTCTCTGCGGTAAGCCCATGTTGAAAAATCGATAGCTGGTGTTAATAGCGAAGTCATAACAAAGATAACTCCATTTGGTTTTAGATAGGATGAAATATTCCTAAACACGTCAGCCGGCGCAAAAAGGTGCTCGGCCACTTCACATAGTATTACATAGTCGTAAGTGCCAAGGCTAAGAACGCTTTCATCGACATTAAAAAAAGGGTCATATTTTTTAACGTTGTAGTTTTCATTTGCTAATAAAAAGCTAATCGCAGAATCAACTCCTGCGCCGTAATCAAGACCTAAACTGTCGCTGCTAAAATTTTGTGTGATCTGATTCTTTAGTGGTGTCACAAATAACTGATAACCCGGGTCACGCACATTATTCTTGTGCAATTCATAGCGCGCTTTTTCTGCAGCTGCCGATATCCGAAATCTAGGATCCAGAAAAAGATAATCACACTGCTGACATTGATGATAGGTCAATCTAGCCACCACCCGCGAAGAAATTTCCTTTTCGTTACACCACAGGCAGACTATGGCTTGATCCATACGCTTAAATCCCCGTAGCTAAACAATTTAAATTTCCGTGCGACCGCCCAACAATAATTATGTTTCACAGTTTTTAAGCCAGCAAACCCCGCCACCAAAGCAAGAAGTGTGGACTCGGGCTGATGAAAATTGGTTAGTAAGCGATCTACAATTTTAAATTCACTACCTTCTTGTAATAAAATGTCGGTTGAACCTGCTAAAATTCCAGTGCGTGCAACGCTTTCCAAAACACGAGTCGTGGTTGTGCCTAAGCTCCAAATTCCGCGGTTATTGTTTTTAGCCTTGATAATTTTATCCCAATTCGCTTGGCTAATTTCATAAAATTCTTCGTGCATGGTGTGGTCATTTAAATCTTCGGTTAGCACAGGTAGAAAGGTTCCAAGTCCCACATGCAAAACCAACTCAATCACTTGCACGTCCCGCTGAATAAGTTGCTGAATTTGCGTTTTAGAAAAATGCAAACTTGCCGTAGGTGCTGCAAAACTGCCAGCGTTTTTGGCCCAGGCCGTTTGATACCACTGCGTATCTTCAGCTGTTGTATGGCGATTGTTTCTAGCTTTTTGAATGTACGGCGGAAGCGGTAATTCTGCAAACTGATCAAAATCTTTTTGGGAGATAGCCGGGGTTATTTTTACCTTTTGTGGCCTACCTTTTTCGATAAGCTCTAAAGAAAAACCGCCGGGTAAGGGTATGTGATCACCTACTTTAAATTTTTTCGATGGGAAAAGAACGCTCCATTCATTTGCTTCTTTACTTTCGCTGACCTGATTTAAGAATAAAATCTCAAGCTCACCCGCGAACACGCGGCGTTTCATAACTTGGGTCGTATTGATGACAAATACATCACCCGCAGGAATTTTTTTTATTAAATCGTCTAAGCTAATTTCGATGGGCTCGAATGTTTTTTCTGCAAACATCACCCGCGTCGGTCGCGACGGTACCGTTGCAATAAGCTCTTCAGGAAAACTGTAGGTTAAATCCGCACGCTTCATGGGTATTTTAACTAGCATATGGTTATGCCATTTGCTAGCGTCAGACTGATAATTATGAAACACACAACCTGGTCCCGCATTTATTCAGTAGCCCGCCCCGAACGCCGCACGCTTTCACTTGGGCTATTCTTTTTACTTTTATCAAGTGGCGCAGGGCTTGCGTATCCGCAGTTGGTGCGTTGGATGGTTGATCACGTGCTGCAACCCAAAAATTATGTGATGCTAAATAAAGTTGTGTTCGCCCTATTAGTAGCGTTTATTTTTCAAGCGGTAACTTCCAGTGTGCGCTATTATTTGTTTACGCTAAGTGGCGAACGCATTGTCCTACGCTTACGCCAGCGGCTTTACGAAACGATTCTAAAACAGGACGTAGCTTTCTTTGATTTTAACCGCACCGGTGAACTGATGAGTCGCCTAGCATCAGACTGCACCACTTTACAAAATACGGTCAGTGTGAATGTATCGCAAGGATTACGAAACTTAGGCCAAGTTATCGGTGGCTTTGGTTTTATGTTTTATACCTCGTGGAAATTATCTGCCATGATGTTAGTACTTATTCCACCGGTGGCCTTGTCTGCAGCCCTTTTTGGAAAACGCATTCGTAAATTTTCAAAAGAATTTCAAGCTACACTCTCCGATGCCAGTATCGTTGCGGAAGAAACAATATCCGGCGTGCGCACGGTGAAATCTTTTGTGCAAGAAGTTGCTGAAACGTCCCGCTACAGAAATGCTTTAGAGCGCGCATTAACAACGGCGCAAAAGCGCATTCTTGCTATTGGCGAATTTATGACCTTAGCCATGGTTATGGGCTTTACTGCTGTGTGTTTCGTACTGTGGTACGGCGGCCGCGAAGTTGTATTGGACCGCATGACAATCGGAGACCTGACCCAATTTCTTTTGTACTTGATGATTGTGGCTATTGGCGTCGGAAGTCTTGGCAGTCTTTGGGGGGACATCATGGCCGGCGTTGGCGCAAGCCAGCGGGTTTTTGAAATACTAGAAAAAGAAACTGTTAGCGCAGATAACGGCGTTACGATAGAAAATTTCCAGGGACAGATTGACTTTAAAAATGTCAATTTCAGTTACCCGACACGTACCGATATTGCCGTACTTAACGATTTAACTTTTGGCGTGCTACCTGGCCAGGTTGTAGCACTTGTCGGCGGATCTGGCGGTGGTAAAACCACAATTTCAAGCTTAGTCCCGCGTTTTTATGACCCGACTGCTGGCGACGTTTTGCTAGACGGCGTGAATTTGAAAAAACTTAAACTAAGCTGGATTCGTGAACAGATTGGGATCGTATCCCAGGAACCCGTTTTAATCTCAAGCACGATCGAAGAAAACATTCGCTACGCTAGGCCAAGTGCTACGGATACAGACGTTCTTGCCGCTGCCATGTCGGCAAACGCCTTTGAATTTATCAATTCTTTCCCTGAAGGTTTTAAAACCCAAGTGGGTGAACGAGGAATACAATTATCTGGTGGACAAAAACAGCGCGTAGCCATCGCGCGGGCCTTACTAAAAAATCCGAAAATATTAATTTTAGATGAGGCGACCAGTAATTTGGACACAGCTAGCG
Source organism: Bdellovibrionales bacterium (assembly GCA_031427535.1). Classification (GTDB taxonomy): domain Bacteria; phylum Bdellovibrionota; class Bdellovibrionia; order Bdellovibrionales; family Bdellovibrionaceae; genus Pseudobdellovibrio. The sequence goes on from JANPNP010000145.1 coordinate 4,189, forward strand.
AATACTTAGTGCAAGAGGCATTGCAACGTTTGATGAAAGGGCGCACCACTTTAGTAATTGCCCATAGGCTTGCAACGATCAAAGATGCCGATCAAATTTTTGTTCTTGATCACGGAAGAATTGCGCAAATGGGTCAACATGAACAGCTTGCTAAGAACATACAAGGACTTTACTATCAGCTTTTACAACGCCAATTTATAACTGAAAAAAATTAACAAAGGATTTAAACCCATGAGACCAATTTTAACGCAAGATAAAGTAAATGCAGAAGCCGCTAAAACGATTGCTGCGTTTCACGCGGATACCGTTCGCGAAATTGAAACCGCTATAAAAAATCACGAATGGGTTATCGTTGGTATGGCACATAATCCAGTAGTTAAAAGCGCTAAGAATTTCTTAGCTGAAAAGAAAACTGCTTTTCATTACATTGGTCACGGCAATTACTTTTCGCAGTGGAAAAGACGCTTAGCTATCAAATTATGGAGCGGCTGGCCGACATTTCCGCAAGTTTTTCACAAGGGCCAACTTATCGGCGGCTTCGACGATTTAAAAAAATATTTGCCGTAAATTTATTTGCTTTGAATTAGGTGCTAGAAATAGTACCTAATCCCTAATCCGCCCTGCACCACAACAGCTGTTGCCGGTATAACACTAATTCCAGGTACGATTTCTACGAAAACTCCAATTGGCGGGTCAGCTGGTTGCCATTCTAATCCAAACGGAACACGAACGCCTAAACCGACTGAGCCTGACTTTTTACCTAGATAATTATCGTTATTTGAACGGTCATTTGTTGTCATAACTAAATTGGCGCCTACACCCATGTAGAAATCAATGTTCGAAAAAAATGGATCACTATTTTTAAATGGTCGTGGATAATGAATTAGATAATCCCCATAAAGTAATACATAATCGCTAAACGAAAAAGCAAGTCCTCCGTCAATTGCGGCTTCGCGGCTTAACCAATATTTACCAGTAATCGCCGTAGGGCCCCCGACCACAACTCCTAATCCGAAAATTCCGTTAGTGCGTGCCTGCGCAAACTGCGCTGAAGTAAATACCAAAAACTTAACACTATCAAAAAAAATAATTTTTGCATTTTAATTCCTTTTTTATTAATTTTATCTCTGAATTAATTTTAACTGTCCACACCTGCGAAGTAAACCTTTAATCTTCTTTTAAAATGAACCAACAAATTAGTTTCTAAATCATCTAACAAGGCATTCAGCTTTCTTTCGTGCAGTCCCATTTTTTTTCGTAGTGGATCTGACAACGCACTTGCTATTAAACTTACGACTGTTAACAGTGCACCAACTGTCAAAGTGCTTAAAAATATTTGCGATGATGTCGGCTGCGGCGGGAATGACTCAATGCCTTTTGATCCCAAAGACAGGTTTGGCTTTGGTGCAAGCATGATGCAGCCCACCCGAGCCGTGAATGCGGAGGAACTGTTTGATGTCCAGCGCAGGCCGATTTTTTCGTTTCGATTGGTCAGTATGAGCAGGCAATTGAGCTTTTGCGCAGCCACATTGCCGAGAACCCTGAAACCAGCGCGTTGGTTTATCTAGATCTTTTTAACATTTATCACCAGCTCAAGCGACCAGCAGAATATGACGCATAGCGAGCGAGT